>NZ_JBDPLT010000044.1:0-68222 GCF_039871775.1 Plantactinospora sp. B5E13 | reverse complement strand
CCCCACGGCGGTGCGGGGGCGCCGGCCCCACCACCCACCCCGCACACGTCGACCTCCAACCATCGGGGTCGGGCAGCACAGTGAGGAACCGCAGACCACTACGGGCCGTGGTGACGGTCTCCGTCTGGGGCATCCGGGACAGCGACTCCTGGCGCACCGGCCAGAACCCCTGCTCTTCGACGGCAACGGCAACAAGGAGCCGGCGTACGACGCGGTGCTGAACGCACTGAACAGCGGCGGCGTCACCCCACCCCCGTCGACAACCACACCCCCGCCCTCGGCCGGTGGCTGCTCCGCCAGCATCTCCCTGAACTCGTGGAATGGCGGTTTTGTCGCCACGGTACGGGTTACCGCCGGATCGAACCCGATCAACGGCTGGCGGGTCACCCTCACCCTGCCGTCCGGTACGACCGTGACCGGCGCGTGGAGCGCCAACCGGAGCGCCGACAGCGGCACCGTCGCCTGGACGAACGTCGACTACAACGGCCGCGTGGCCGCCGGCCAGTCGACCGAGTTCGGTTTCCAGGCCAGCGGAAACGGACAGATCGCCACACCGAGTTGCGCCAGCAGCTGAGCCGTCGGGGCGGGCCGGTGCGGTGGTACCGGCCCGCTCCAGGGAGCACCAGGGAGATCAACATCGAAGGTCGGTAGAATTCGGGCCTGCTCCCACGGAAGTGCGCGACGACGAAGGTGGAGATCGTGACGACAGTCCAGGTGCCCGGCTCCAAGTCGGTGACCGCGCGGGCCCTGTTCCTCGCCGCCGCCGCCGACGGCACGTCACGGCTGCGGGCCGCCCTGGACTCCGACGACACCCAGGCGTTCCGGGACGGCCTGCGCACGCTCGGCTACCAGGTCACCGAGGCCGGCGCCGACTGGCTCGTCGACGGCCACCCCGCCGGCCCACCGGCGGGCGACGCGGACGTCTACTGCCGCGACGCCGGCACCGCCGCCCGGTTCCTGCCCGCGCTCGCCGCGGTCGGGCACGGCCACTACCGGTTCGACGCCTCGGCACAGATGCGTCGCCGCCCGGTCGGCCCGCTCGCCACCGCACTGCGCGACCTCGGCGCCGACCTCCACTTCGCGCAGGCCGAGGGGCACCTGCCGCTCGTGGTCGACGCGACCGGGCTGCGTGGCGGGCACCTGCGACTCGACGCGTCCGTGTCGTCCCAGTTCCTCACCGCGCTGCTGATGGCCGCCCCGTTGATGGCCGACGGGCTCACCATCGAGGTCACCGACCTGGTCTCCCGGCCGTACGTGGAGATGACCGTGACGATGATGGCCGACTTCGGGGTCACCGTCCGGACCGTCGGCAACACCTTCACCGTGCCGCCGCAGCGATACGCCGCCCGCGGCTACGACATCGAACCGGACGCCTCGACCGCCAGCTACTTCTTCGCCGCCGCCGCGCTCACCGGACAGACGGTCACCGTACCGGGGCTGGGCAAGAACGCGATGCAGGGCGACGTACGGTTCGTCGAGGCGCTGCGGGCGATGGGCGCCGAGGTGGTCGTCGAGGAGAACCGGACCACGGTCACCGGCACCGGACGGCTCGGCGGCCTCACCGTCAACATGCGGGACATCTCCGACACCATGCCCACCCTGGCCGCGATCGCACCGTACGCCGACGGGCCGGTCCGGATCGAGGACGTCGCCAACACCCGGGTGAAGGAGTGCGACCGCCTCGAGGCCTGCGCGACCAACCTGCGGGCGATGGGGATCGAGGTGGCCACCGGCGACGACTGGATCGAGATCCACCCCGGTACGCCGCGCCCCGCGCTGATCGACTGTCACGCCGACCACCGGATCGCGATGGCGTTCAGCGTCGCCGGCCTGCGCGCCGACGGTCTGGTGCTCGACGACCCGGAGTGCGTCCGGAAGACCTTCCCCGACTTCCACCGGGTCTTCGGCGACCTGCGTCGGGAATGGGACCTCACCGCCGGTTAGCAGCCCCGGCCCGGCCAGGCCAGCACCCCGGCCCGGCACAGACAGACGCGGCGGCACCCCGCGGGGCACCGCCGCGTTCCTGTTGTCGTACCGGTGGCCGGGTCAGCGGTCCTTGCCGGCCAGCTGGACCAGCGCGCTGGCGGTCTGGAAGTACTGGCTACGCCCGAGGTCGCCGATCGTCTTAATCCCCAGCGCCTCCTTGAGGTGGGTGGCGGCGCGCTCACTGACCCCGGCGAGCGCGGCGACCGGGGCGTCGACCAGTTCCTCCAGGCTCTTGTCCTGGTACTCCTTGTCGACGAGCTTGGCGAGGTCTGCGGTTACCGGCACTGCTGCTCCAAACTGTCCGACGGCCCGGCACGGCGCCGGGCACGGCCGCCGTCATTGTTCCACACAGGACGACGCGATGATCGACAACCGCTGCCGCCCCGCCTCCGGCGGCCTCGCCGGTCGGGACAGCGGCCTGCCCGGCGCCGCTCGGCGCCCTGACCCGGTGCCCGGTCCCACCGTCAACCGTGGATGGTCTCGACCAGCTCGGGCCGGACCGACCGGCCGGGCAGACCGGCGACGTCGACGTCGACCGCGAGCAACGCGCCGTCCAGCGGCCCGGGCGGGTTCAGCCCGTACGCGGCGCTGGTGACGAAGAGCCGACGCAGGTCGGGACCGCCGAGGCAGACACTGGTCGGCTGGGCCACCGGTAGCCGCAGTTCGCGGTCGAGTTGGCCGTCGGGCCGGTAGCGGCGTACCGCGTGGCCGCCCCAGAGCGCCACCCACAGATGTCCCTCGGCGTCGACCGTCATCCCGTCCGGTGCCCCCTCGCCGGACGCCAGCCGCAGGAACGGCTCCCGGCCGGAGAGATCACCGGTCGCCGGGTCCACCACGAACCGGTCCACCTCGCCCCGGCCGGTGTCGGCCAGGTACATGGTGGTGCCGTCGGCGTCGAAGGCGGGCCCGTTGGCGATGGTCAGGCCGGTCACCACCGGCTCCGGTGGCGCCCCGGCACCGAGCCGGTACAGGCTTCCCGCGCCGGGCGTGGTGTCGTACGCCATGCTGCCGGCCCAGAACCGACCGTGCGGGTCGGCGACCGCGTCGTTCATCCGGGCCGGCCGGGGGTTGCCGCCCTCGAGGTCGGCCAGCTGGCGGTCACCGTCCGGGCCAGAGAGCAGAGCCAGGCCGGTGCCGGTGGCGGCGAGCCAGGCACCGGGCGCCCCGGCGACCGGTGCCACCCCGCCCAGCGGCGCCGCCAGCCGGCGCAGTTCACGCAGCAGCCCGGGCGCGTCACCGGTGGTCTCCAACAGACGACCGGCGAGCAGGTCGACCAGGACGAGTCGGCCGTCCAGCCAGCGGGCCCCCTCCCCCAACTCGAACCGGTCGCTGCTCCACGGGGTGGGCTCGGTGAGCCGCATGCTCTCCTCCTGACGGGTCGGTACGCGGTCGATACGAAGTGTCGTGACGTCAGGGCGTCCGGCCGGAACGGTACGCGGAAACGGTGAGCCGCCACCTGACCTCACCATTGGCCGGGACCAAGGCCGCGTCCCCACCCGGCACCGCGTCCCCACCCGCCACCGTGCCACCGCCCGGTGCCGGATCTCCGTCCCCTGCCACATTCCCGGCTGCTGGGGCAGCGGCCGGCCCGGAGTCCGGGCCGGAACCGGCCTCGGCGAGATCGAAGACCGCGCCGAGCATCGGCTCGACGCCGACGCTACGGTACGGCGCCGGCTGCGGCCAGCCGCGCAGGTTGCGCCAGAGCGCGACGGAACGCGGCTGGTCGGCACAGTCGAGGCGCCAGCGCAGCACGTCCGGACCGTCGACCACCCGGACGTCCGGACAGCCGACCAGGATGGCGCCGAGTGCGGTGCCGTCGTCCGGGCCGAGCCGGTCCAGCGGCAGCCCGGCCGGCGCCGGCCACGGTGCGGTCATCCACCGGGCGCCGGCCGGCCAGTCACCGGCCGGCAGCAGGTCGGCGGCCTCCGGATAGAGCCGGGTCGGGGTGCCGTCCGGGGCGACCAGTCGGGCGGTCGGCGACACCTCCAGCAGGGCGTGCCCGGCCCAGACGAACCGGTAACCGGGCTCCGCGGTCAGCCGGTAGTCCGCGACCACCGTGCCGCCCAGGCCGCGGATCCGTCGGGTCAGGGTGAAGTCGGCGCACTCGACCGTGGCAATCTCCGGGGTGACCTGCCGCCAGGGCCGCGACCAGACGTCGCCGTGGTCCGGGACGCCACGTACGGTCGGCAGGCACTCCTCCAGCCCGCCCGCGTCGACGAACGCGTCACCGGGTACCACCCGGTCCCGCCCGGTGGCGGCGCCACGCCAGAGCCACTCGCGCCCACCGCCGGCCAGACTCGTCCACCGCCCGCCCCGGGCACTGTCGACGCTGACCCTCAGCGGTACGTCCACCAGGCCCGGGTCACGGTCGTCAGCCCGGCTCGGGTCACGGCCGCCAGCCCGGGCCGGCGCTCCGTCCCCGGCCCGGCTCACCATTCGGCGAACGAGCCGTCGTCGTGCCGCCAGACCGGGTTCCGCCAGGCGTGCCCCGTCCGGGCCGCCGCACGGACCGCCTTCTCGTCGACCGTGATGCCGAGCCCGGGCGCCTCCGGTCGACGCAGGTGGCCGTCGACGAACCGGAACGGCTCCGGGTCGACGACGTAGTCGAGCAGCTCCGAGCCCTGGTTGTAGTGGATGCCGATGCTCTGCTCCTGGATCAGGAAGTTCGGGGTGGCGAAGGCGACCTGGAGGCTGGCCGCCAGCGAGATCGGCCCGAGTGGACAGTGCGGTGCCAGCACCGCGCCGTAGGTCTCGGCGAGGGCGCCGATCCGGCGTACCTCGGAGATGCCGCCGGCGTGTGAGAGGTCGGGCTGGAGCACCGCCACACCGGCCTGCAGCGGAGCCAGGAACTCGTGCCGGCCGAAGAGCCGTTCGCCGGTGGCGATCGGCACCGCCGAGGCGGTGACGATGTCGGCGAGCCGGTGGTTCTGTTCCGGCACCACCGGCTCCTCGACGAAGAGCGGCCGCAGCGGGGCCAGTTCCGGCAGGATGCGCCGGGCCGCCGCGACGCTCGCCCGGCCGTGGAAGTCGAGCGCGATGTCCCGGTCGTCACCGAGCACCGCCCGGACGGCGGCGAGCCGCTCCACCACCGCGGCCACCTCGGACGAGCTGGGGATGGCACCGAGCCGGCCGGAGGCGTTCATCTTGATCGCGGTCATCCCGGCCGCCGCCTGCGCGGCCGCGGCGTCGGCCAACTCCGCCGGTTCGTCACCGCCGATCCAGGAGTAGATCCGGACCCGGTCCCGGACCGGACCGCCGAGCAGCGCGTGCACCGGGGCGCCGTACGCCTGCCCGGCGATGTCCCACAGTGCCTGGTCGAGCCCGGCGACGGCGCTGGAGAGCACCGGCCCACCCCGGTAGAACCCGCCCTTGGTGAGCACCTGCCAGTGCTGCTCGATCCGCAGCGGATCCTCGCCGAGCAGGTACTCGGAGAGCACCTCGACGGCACTGCGTACCGGCTCGGCCCGGCCCTCCACGACCGGCTCGCCCCAGCCGACCAGCCCTTCGTCGGTCTCGACCCGGCAGAAGAGCCACCGGGGCGCGATCAGGAAGGTCTCGATTCGGTCGATCTTCACCGGTTGCCTCTCATCTCAACGGCTCGGCTGTGCCATCTGCTCGGCTCCACGCTCGCTCCGCTCCTCGGGCCGCAGACGGCCCTACGATGCTCACTCGCTGTCGCCTCGGCTGTGCCATCTGCTCGGCTCCACGCTCGCTGTCGCCTCGGTTAGGCGTCGCTTCGGTTGGTGGTGTGCCGCCGTACCTTCTGCACGTCCCGGACGGCCTTGTCGAGCAGGTCGCGCATGGCCTGTTCGGCAGCGCCGGCGTCGGTACGGCGGATCGCCTCGACCACCGCCCGGTGGCTGGGCACCGGGTCGTCGTCCCGGTCCACGCCGTGCACCAGCCGGTCCCGTTCGGCCAGCCCGGTCTCCATCACCACCTCCATCCGCTCCAGCAGTTCGTTGTGGGTGGCGGCGAGCAGTGCGCGGTGGAAGCTCAGGTCGGCACCGACGGCGGCGACCGGCTCGGTGGCCGCGGCCATCTCGGCCAGCGCGGCGTCGAGGGCGGCGAGGTCGTCCGTGGTCGCCCGGACCGCGGCGAGTCGCGCGGCGGCGGGTTCGACGATGGTACGTACCTCGTGCAGCTGGTCGAGGAGGTGCTGACCGGCGCCCTCGGCGAACTACCAGCGGATGATGTCGCCGTCGAGCAGGTTCCAGTCGGCGCGAGGGCGGACGAAGGTGCCGCGTTTCTGCCGGGCGTCGACGATGCCCTTGGCGCTGAGCACCTTGAGCGCCTCCCGCAGCGCGGTGAGGCTGACGTCGAGTTCGCCCTGCAGGGCGGTGAGGTTCAGGGTGTCCCCCTCGGCGATCTCACCGGCGAGGATGCGCCGGGCGATGACCTCGACGGTCTGGCCGTGAACACCACGGCGTGCGTACTGTGCCAATGCTCTCCGCGCCTTCTCGCTCGTCCGATACCGGTCTTCAGGCCGAGGCCTTCACCGCGGTCCAGCCACCGTCCACGACCAGGGTGGTTCCGGTGACGTACCCGGCGTCCGGCGAGGCGAGGAAGGCGATTGCCGCCGCCACCTCGTCCGGGGTGCCGAACCTGCCGGCCACAGTCTCCGCCACGCTCCGCTGACGGTCCGCATCGGACACCCGGTCCCAGGCGGCGGTGAGGATCGGGCCGGGCAGGACGGTGTTCACCCGCACGTCGGGGCCGTACTCGACGGCGAGTTGGCGGCCGAGCGCGACCAGGCCGCCCTTGGCCGCCGCGTAGGCCGGGTGTCCGGGCAGGCCGACCAGCGCGTGCACCGACGAGACCAGGACCACCGCGCCGCCGGTGGCGCGCAGGTCGTCCAGGCAGGCCCGCAGGCCGAGGAAGCTGCCGGTGAGGCTGACCGCCAACTGCCGGTCCCAGGACTGCCGGCTGGTCTGGTGCGCCGGCGTCACCTCGCTGAAGTAGGCGTTGCTGACCAGGACGCCGACCGGCCCGAACCGGTCGCGCAGCGCGGTCACCGCGGTGTTCCAGCCGGCCTCGTCGGCGACGTCGGCAACCATCGGGTACGCCTGTCCGCCGGCCGCCTCGATCTGGGCGGCGACCGGGGACGGGTCTCGTACGTCGACCAGGCCGACCGTCGCGCCCTCGGCGGCCAGCCGCCGGGCGGTGGCCGCGCCGATGCCCCCGAACGCCCCCGTGACCAGGGCAACCCTGCCGTCCAGTCGTCGCATGCGCTGGCTCACCACCCACCGGACTCAGAAGATCTGCGGACCCGGATCCGAAGACCCGGAAGATCAAAACATTAATTAGGAAGAAATCTTGACAGCCCGAGCCCCTGGATGCAACCTTCTGGATCACACCGTTTACCACACCGACACACCGCGACCCGCAGCTACGCCGGGTCGATCATGAAGGGACACACTCCGTGAGCGACTTCGACTCCAGTCGTCGCCGGTTCCTCGGGCATATCGGTCTCGCCGGCCTCGGCGTGCTCGGCGCGGGCAGCCTGGTCGGTTGCGCCAGCTCCGCCAGCACCTCGGGGGGCGGCAAGAACTCGGGCACGGTCAGCCTCCAGTCGAACCTCTCCTCCCCGCAGGCGAAGGTCGCGATGGAGAAGATCGTCGAGAACTTCAACAAGCAGGGCAAGGGCGCCGCCACGCTGAACACGGTCGCCGCCGAGACCTTCCGGACCCAGCTGCCGACCTATCTGACGTCGGCCAACCCGCCCGACCTCTTCACCTGGTACGCCGGCTCGGTGGCCAACGACTACGCCAGCAAGGGCCTGCTGCTCGACGTCTCCGACGTCTGGCAGGGGATGGCGGACTACCCCGAGTCGCTGCGCAGCCTCTCCACCGACGCGTCCGGCCGCAAGGTCTTCGTGCCGATGAACAACTACTGGTGGGGCTTCTTCTACCGCAAGTCCAACTTCGCCAAGTGGGGCGTGCAGGAGCCGAAGACCTGGGCCGACTTCGTCGCGCTCTGCAAGACCCTGGAGGGCAAGGGCATCCCGCCGATCGGCATCGGCCTCGGCGACACCCCGTGGGTCGCCTCGGCGTGGTTCGACTACCTCAACATCCGGATCAACGGGGCACCGTTCCACCGGGAACTGCTCGCCGGCAAGCAGCGCTTCGACGACCCCAAGGTCAAGGCGGTCTTCACCCGCTGGCGTGAGGTGCTGCCGTACTTCGACCCGAAGGGCAAGGCGTACCCGTTCCAGGAGGCCACCACCGCGCTGCTCGGCGGCAAGACCGGGATGTTCCTGATCGGCACCTTCTTCGCCGACGCCGCCCCGAAGGACGCCCTCGGCGACCTCGACTTCTTCCAGTTCCCGATCATCGACCCGGCGGTGCCGGTCGCCGAGGAGGCCCCCACCGACGGCTTCTTCGCCAGCGCCCGGAGCGGGAACCCGACCGGCACCAAGGACCTGCTGCGCTACCTGGCCTCCGCCGAGGCCCAGGAGCTGTACATCCAGAGCAGCTCCGGCATCATCCTGCCGGCCAACCCCGCCGCCAAGGCCTCCGACTCTCCGCTGGTCGCCAAGGGCAAGGCGATGCTGGAGAACGCCAAGGAACTCACCCAGTTCTTCAACCGGGACTCCAGCGACGCCCTCCAACCGACCGCCGACACCGCGCTGACCAAGTTCATGGACAGGCCGGACGACATCGACGCGATCCTGCGGGAGTGGCAGACCGGCGCCGAGAAGGTATTCAAGGGCTGATGACCACAGTCGCACCAGCCGAGCGCACGCAACAGCGGCAACCGGCGGGGACCCGCCCGCGGCGGCGATCGGCGAAACGCCTGTCGCCGCTGCTGGTGGCGTTTGTCCTCGTCCCGTTCGCGGTCGAGAGCATCTGGGTCTTCTGGCCCGCCCTGCAGGGCTTCTGGTTCTCGCTGACCCGGTGGGACGGCCTGGAGCCGCCGCGGTTCATCGGCCTCGACAACTACACCGAACTGGCCGGGGACAGCATCTTCCGGGGAGCGCTGCTCAACACCGTGATCTGGCTGGTGCTCTTCGGCGGCCTCTCGGTCGTCGGCGGCTTCGGCATGGCCCTGCTCCTGCAGAAGGAACGGCGCGGTATCGCCTTCTACCGCGCCGCGCTCTTCACCCCGGTGGTCTTCTCCCTGGTCGTGACCGCACTGGTCTGGCGGGTCTTCTACCAGCCGGACGGGCTCGCCGACCAGCTGCTGCGCGCGGTCGGGCTGGAACAGCTGATCCGCCCCTGGCTCGCCGACCCGCAGACCGCGCTCTACGCGGTCATCCTGCCCGCCCTGTGGCGGCAGATCGGCTACGTCATGGTGCTCTACCTGGCCGGCCTCAAGGCGATCGACCCCGCCCTGCACGAGGCGGCCCGGATGGACGGCGCCAACAACTGGCAGCGGCTGTGGCGGGTCACCGTACCCCAGCTGCGCGGGGTCAACGCCGTGGTGCTGTCGGTCATCGTGATCGACTCGCTGCGCTCGTTCGACATCGTCTGGTCGTTGACCCGGGGCGGCCCGTACCACTCGTCCGAGCTGCTCAGCACCTACATGTACTCGACCGCGTTCCAGAGCCTGCGGCTCGGCTACGGCTCGGCGATCGCCGTGGTGATCTTCGTACTGGCGCTCGCGGTCATCCTCGGCTACCTCGTCCGCGCGTTCCGGGAGGACGACGAATGACCCGCCTACGGACCGGCGCGTTCCACGTCGGGATGACCCTGGTGGCGCTGCTCTGGCTGGGCCCGATCGCCTGGGTCGTCGTCATGTCGACCCGCAGCTTCGACGACATCGCGGCGAACGGGGTCGGCAGCCTGCCGCACTCGTTCACCCTGGACACCTACCGGCAGGCGTGGACCGACGGCGGGGAACTCCAGGCACTGATCAACAGCATGCTGGTCACCGTACCGTCGGTGCTGCTCAGCCTGGTGCTGGCCGCGGTCGCCGCCTTCGCCCTGGGCCGCTACCGGATCCCGTTCCGTCGCACGATCCTGCTGCTGATGCTCGCCGGCAACCTGCTGCCGCCGCAGATCCTGCTCATCCCGGTCAGCAAGTTCAGCGAGCTGACCGGCCTCTACGACACCCTCTGGGCGCTGATCGCCGTCCAGGTCGGCTTCGGACTCGGCTTCTACACGTTCGTGCTGCACGGCTTCATGCGCGACCTGCCGAACGAGATCCAGGAGGCGGCCGTCATCGACGGGGCCGGGCCGGGGCAGATCTTCGCCCGGGTCATCCTGCCGCTGACCCGGCCGGCGCTCGCCGCCCTCGGCGCGCTCTCCTTCACCTGGATCTTCAACGACCTGCTCTGGGCGATCACCGTGCTGCGCACCGACGACAAGATGCCGGTCACCCCCGCCCTGCTCGCCCTGCAGGGACAGTTCGTCTCCTCGTGGAACGTCATCGCGGCCGGCACGGTGATCGCGGCGGTGCCGACCGTGCTGGTGTTCCTCCGCTTCCAGAAGCACTTTGTGTCCGGACTGGCGATCGGAGCCGTCAAGTGAGTCACGCCGACCCCAGCCGACGGTGGACGCTGCGCGGCGCGCACACCGAGTACACGGTGGCCGTGCCGGCACACGGGCGCTGGCTCGAACTGGTGGCCTGGGGGCCGCACGGGGTCAGCGAAGGCCCGTCGCCGGTCGAGTACACCGGCCCGGTCCCGTTCCTCACCGCCGGCGACGCCGCCCCGATCGAGTACGCGACCGACGCCGCCCGCCCCTTCACCGGCGCGGACCTGATCGTGGAGACCGGCTCCGGGGACCGCCGGATCGGTTTCGAATACGTCGACGCCGAGGGTGACGACACACGGTTGGCGGTCACCTTCGCCGACCCGGTCACCGGGCTGCGGGCCGTCGTGCACTACCAGGTGCCGGCCGGCACGGACGTGGTGTCCCGGTGGGTGGAGCTGACCAACACCGGGCCGGAGCCGCTGCGCCTGGTCCGGGCCGGCAGCGCCGGGTTCTGCGTACCGACCCCGCACGGCGCCCGGCTCAGCTACCAGTGGGGACAGTGGGCGCAGGAGTTCCAACTCGACCACGTCGACCTCGGGCACGGGGCGTTCACCGTCGGCAGCGCCCAGGGCGTACCCGGGCACCTGCACCTGCCCTGGCTCGCGGTCCGCGACCAGGCCGACCCGACCGGCCCGACCTGGGGGGTGGCCCTGGCCTGGACCGGCTCCTGGGAGATCACCGCCGAACGCGACACCGGCGGCCTGACCCGGGTACGCGCCGGCCGGCGCCTGGTCGACGGGCCGCTCGACCTGCCGTCCGGTGGTCGGCTCACCCTGCCGACGGTCAGCGGCGCCTACAGCCCGGACGGCCTGGACGGGCTGGCCCGGGTCTGGCACACCCACCAGCGCCGGCTCGCCGGCGAGCGGCTGACGCCCCGGCCGGTGCTCTACAACTCGTGGGAGGCGACGTACTTCGCGGTCGACGCGGAGAACCAGCTGGCGCTGGCCCGGGTCGCCGCCGACCTCGGCGTCGAGACCTTCGTGGTCGACGACGGCTGGTTCGTCGGCCGCGACGACGACACCGCCGGCCTCGGTGACTGGACCCCGGACCCGGCCAAGTTCCCGGCCGGCTTCGACGCCTTCGTCAAGGAGGTCCGGGGTCTGGGGATGAACTTCGGGCTCTGGGTCGAGCCGGAGTGTGTCAACCCGCGGTCGAGGCTCTATGCCGAGCACCCCGACTGGGTGTACGCGGTGCACGGCCGGCCGCTGACCCCGATCCGCAACCAGTACCTGCTGGACCTGGGCCGGCCGGAGGTGGCCGAGTTCGTCCACTCCACGGTGGATGGTCTGCTGCGCCGGCACGACATCGGCTACCTGAAGTGGGACTTCAACCGGCCGCGTACCGAGCCGGGCCGGCCCGGTACGGAGGCCGCCGGCAACGCCGCCCGGATCGACCTGGACGGCGCGCACGTCGCCAACCTGCACCGGATCTACGAACAGCTGCGCCGGGACCACCCGCACGTGCTGATCGAGGCGTGTGCCGGCGGCGGCGCCCGGACCGACCTGGCGATGGCCGCCCGCGCCGACGTCTTCTGGCCGAGCGACAACACCGGCCCGCTGGACCGGCTCGCCATCCAGTACGGCTTCCTGCACGCCAACGCGCCGCACCTGCTCAGCTCCTGGGTGACCGACTCCCCCGGCCTGTTCGACCCACGCCCCCGGTCACTGGCGTTCCGGTTCGTCCTGGCGATGGCCGGGGTGCTCGGCATCGGCGCCGACATCCGGCACTGGACGGCGGAGCAGCGTGCCGAGGCGAGCCGGTGGATCGCCCGGTACAAGGAGATCCGCGAGATCATCATGCACGGCACCGTGCACCTGGTCGGTGGACCGGACCAGCCGCGCTGCGCCGTGCAGTACACCGCACCCGACGGCGCCACGGTGGTGGTGCTCGCCTGGCACACCGGCCGGCTCGACGGCGCCGGGCTGCTGCCGTCCCGCCCGGTCCGGCTGCCGCTCGCCGGCCTCGACCCGGCCGCCGGCTACCGGCACGGCGACGTCCACTACTCCGGCAGCCACCTGGGCGCGGTCGGTCTGCCGGTGCGGTGGAGCGCCGACCACGACGCGGAGCTGGTCGTGCTCCAGCGCGTCTGACCTGGCGCCCCCGCGGCAGGCCTGGCCACGGTGTGCAGCTCGCCGCGGGCCGGGGCGGCGGGCCGGGCCACGCTGGACTTCGCCCCGCGCCCGTGGCGGTTCTTGAGAGGTCCCCGCTCATGCAGGGTGGATGGGTACGGAGCCGGCCGCACGTTGACCGCCGCATGAGCGCGTAGCGGTCAGGTACGGCGGCGTTACACCGTCCCGCTCGGCGTGCGGCTCATCGCGCCCGCGATCAACCTGTCAGGCGGCGGCAAGCGCCAGGCTGCGCAGCAGGTCGGTCACGCACACCTGGATACGGATCCTGGGCCGGGCCGTGTCGTCAGTTAGGACTGTTGGTGGACGTGTAAACGCCGGCACGGGCGGCTGCCGCTGCCGCTTCGGCGGCCCGGTCCGCCACGGCCTCGTCGATGGGGTCACCGCTGACGAGTAGGCGGTAGTAGAGCGGTGCGGACACGGCACGGATGACCTCGGACGGGTCCGTGCTCGAAGGCAGTTCCCCCCGCCGCACGGCCTGCTGTACGCAGGGGGCCCATTCGGCGATGCGGATGGCGTAGAAGCGGTGCAGGGCCTCGGCGGCACGGGGGTCGCAGGTCGCGGCGACGATGACCGCCCGAAACAGGGCACCCTGGCGCGGATCGACCAGGGTGCGTTGCACGAGCCGCGCATTGGCGCGCAGATCCTCGATCAACGATCCGGTGTCGGCTCGCGGCAGCGACTGTTCGGCCATGTCCGTCAGAAGGTCGGCGACGAGCCCGGCGACCGTACCCCAGCGGCGGTAGACCGTCGTCTTGCCCACCTCGGCGCGGCGCGCCACGTCGGCGAGGTCGAGATGATCGAAGCCGTGCTCGACGAGCGCGTCACCGGCAGCTCGGAGCACGGCGGCGCGGACCCGGGCGGTCCGGCCGCCGGGTCGGATCGTGCCGACGGTCATAACGGGTCTCCAGTTCCCTTAAGTGCGGACGAGTGCTATCGTAGTCGACGCTCTAACGGAACTAGAGTACCTTTAACGGGAGGTTGTCATCGTGGAATACCGACGACTCGGGGCATCCGGACTCACCGTCCCCGCCCTCAGCTTCGGCGCCGGCACCTTCGGCGGCTCCGGACCGCTCTTCGGCGCCTGGGGCAACACGGACGCCCGCGAGGCAAGGCGCCTTGTGGACATCTGTCTGGACGCCGGATTGAACATGTTCGACACCGCCGACGTGTACTCCGACGGCGCGTCCGAGGAGGTGCTGGGACAGGCGATCAAAGGCCGACGTGACGCTGTCCTGATCTCGACCAAGAGCGGCCTGCCGACCGGCGACGGACCGAACGACGCGGGAACCTCGCGCGCCCGGCTCATCCGATCGGTCGACGTGGCGCTGCGCCGACTCGGCACCGACTACATCGATCTGTTCCAGCTACATGCCTTCGACGCCGCAACTCCCGTCGAGGAGGTGGTGGCGACACTGGATGACCTGGTACGGAACGGGAAGATTCGCTACCTCGGCGTCTCGAACTTCGCCGGCTGGCAGCTGATGAAGTCCCTCGCCGCCGCCGACCGGGACCACCGTGCCCGGTACGTGGCACACCAGGTCTACTACTCGCTCATCGGCCGGGACTACGAGTGGGAACTGCTGCCCCTGGGCCTCGACCAGGGCGTCGGCGCCGTGGTGTGGAGCCCGCTCGGCTGGGGACGACTCACCGGCAAGATCCGGCGTGGTACGCCGCCACCGTCCACGAGCCGGTTGCACGCGACCGCCGCCTACGGCCCGCCGGTCGACGACGAGCACCTGTTCCGCGTCGTCGACGTTCTCGAAGAACTGTCCCGCGAGACCGGCCGAGCGGTTCCGCAGATCGCGGTCAACTGGCTACTGCACCGGCCCACGGTAGCCACCGTCATCATCGGCGCCCGCGACGAGGCACAACTACGGCAGAACATCGAGGCTGTCGGCTGGTCACTCACACCCGAACAGGCGGCCCGGCTCGACACTGCCAGCAGCCGCACCGCGCCCTACCCGTACTTCCCCTACCAGCGGCAGGAAGGCTTCGCCAGGCTCAACCCCTCGCCGCTCGCGAACATCGCCTGAGCAGCTGTCCCCACGTCCGCTGGGCGGAAACTGCCGCCCTCCCCGGGGCGCCCGACACCGGCCAGCCTACCCCTGGTCGGATCCGCCGTCGGCCGGCCGTGTCCCGTCGTCAACGTTCAGCCGGGCGTAGACGTCACCGGAGCGGCCCGCCGGGCGGAACCGTTCGAGGAGCCGGACCAGGTCGGCCGCGTCGAGCCACTCGTCGCTGGCATACCGCATCGTCTCGACCGGCGAGTAGTTGTAGCGGTATCCGCCGGCCGTCGCGCCGAGCTGTTCCACGAGGTCGAGTACGGCGAGCGCGGCGTCGTGCGCCTGCGGCAGGTACTCGACGGAGAGCGCGGGCAGCGGACGACTGAGCCCGCGTAGCACGTCGAGTTCGAAACCCTCGACGTCGATCTTGCAGAACGCCGGCATGCCGTGTTTCGCGATCAGCTCGTCGAGGGTGGTCACCGGCACCTCGACCGAGCGGTCCCACCGGACCCGGGAGAAACCCTGTTCCGCGGTGACCGACTCGATCCAGTCCCGCGACATCGTCGAGACGGTCGGATGGGCGGTCGACAGTGCGAGGGACGCCCGCCCGACCCGGGCCCCGATCGCCTCGGGAACGACCACCACGTCCCGGTCGCGACCGAAGAGCAGCCGCAGGACCCGGAGACAGTCCGGCTGCGGCTCGACCGCCACCACCCGGGCGCCGAGCCGCCGCCAGGTGCGTACCCGTCCGCCGACGTGCGCGCCGATGTCGAACCCGATCTGCCCCGGCCCGAGGAACTCCTGGTAGAGCTGGCGGGCACGACGGTGCTTGGCCGGCTGACCGTGGTAGATGACCAGGGATCGCAGCATCCCCCAGGTACGGCGGAACAGGGGCGGAATCCCTCGACCGGTCGACACGATCACCCTTTCGTCGCTGCGGTGCGGACGCGCCCCGCTCCCCTGGGTACGGAAAATCCGGTCGATCGGTTCGCCTCCGGTCACACCGGATTCGGACTCGGCACACCACCGGCCGGCCGGAGCGGTCGCGACGACTCCGCGCCGGCCTCGAACAGGACTCCGACCCGGGTTCAGGACTCCGGATCGGTGATGTGGACGGTGGTGATCCAGGGCGGCGGCTCCGGCGGATTGACCCCGATCAGCCCGGCAATCAGCCGGGTCGACTCCAGCGGGGCCTCCGGCCAGGGGGTGTACCCGTCGGTCAGTACGACCACGACGTGCGGCCGGCCCTTCAACGCCTCGGTCACCCCGACCCGCATGTCGGTGCCACCGCCGCCCGCGAGGCGTACCTCGCCGACGGTGTGGACCTGGCGGACCACCTGCACGTCCGCGTCGCAGGCGAGTACGGTGACCCGGTTGCCGCCGATCCCGACCGCCCGGAGCACCCCGGAGACCTCGGAGAGCGCCGCCGTCAACTGGGTGGACCCCATCGACCCGGAGGTGTCCACCACGATCGCGACCCGGGGCACCGGCTGGCGCAGGCTCGGCAGCACCACCCCACGCAGCGCCGACGACCGCCGGGACGGCCGGTGGTACGTGTAGTCCACCGCACCGCTCGCCCAGGCGGCCGCCTCGCGTACCGCACCGGTGAGCGCCTGCCGCCAGTCGACCGTCGGTTCGAGGATCTCGGCGGCCCACCGCTGCCAGCCGCCCGGCACCGTTCCCCGTCCCCGCGCGTGGGCCCGTACCTCCCGGGCGGTGTCCCGGCGGATCGCGCCGGCCTCGACGTCGCCGACCCCGCCACCGGCCGCGCCGCTCTCCCACGGCCGGTGGACACCGTGCGCCCCGGAGCCGCAGTCCGGGGCCGTCCCGGTGCCGTCACCGACCCCGAACGCCGGATGGCCGTGCACGCTCGCCGGCAGCCGGGGCAGGTACTGCTCGAACAGCAGCCCGTCCGGCAGCTGGTAGGTCTTCGGCTCGACCCGGTCGGGCGGCAGCGGCAGCAGGTCCGCGACCAGGTCGTCGTTGATCTCGCAGTCCTGCGCGACGTTGACCCGGTGGTGGTCCGCCCGGTCGGGGTGGGCGAGCCGGTCGGCCCGGCCGTGGTGGTCGCGGAGCAGGTGTGCCACCTCGTGGATCCAGACCGCCGCGAGTTGCGGTACGGGCAGCCGGTCGACGAACTCCGGCGACACGTAGCACCGCCACCGCCGGTCCACACCCATCGTCGGCACCTGCCGGGACTCGACTACGGTGACGCTGAACAACGCGGTCGCCAGGTACGGCCGGTCCTGGGCGGCCCGAAACCGGGCGGCGAGCAGCTTGGTCCGGTCGAGCGCCCCGGCGCCGTCGGACGCCCGCCCGCTCATCTGACGGTCGCCGTCGTCACGCCGGTCATCCCGGCAGGCGCCCGGAGAGTTGCAGCACCTCGACAAACGCGTCGATGGCCGCCGGCACCGGCCAGGCCGGATCCCGCAGCGCGGCGAGGTCCATCGCGGCCCGGGCGGCGACGTCCGGCACGCCCGCCTCGACCGCCTTCTCCAGGATCACCCAGCCGGCCTCCCAGCGCCGCCGGTCGACGTGGGACCGGACGGCGGAGATCACCGCGGTGAGGAAGGCGAGCTGCCGGTCCCCCCGTTCGGGCAGCGCGAACGCCTCCGGGTTGGCGAGCACCCGCTCCGGATCGGGCAGGTCGAGGTTCTCCAGGTAGGTGACGAACTCCAGACCGGCGCCGTCACCGACCGCACCGACCACCGCGAGCGCGAGGGCGTCGCCGCCGGTGCCCGTGCTGAAGTGGAAGGCGAGCAGCCGCAGCACCATCTCCCAGGTGCGCGGCGACGGCCAGGCGCCGCCGCGCGCCTCCGCGTCGCCCGGTAGGTGGTGCGCGAGGCCGGGGCGCGCGGTGAGGAAGCCGGCGACGGCGCCGCGCGCCCTCGCCACCGCGCTGGAGGTACGCCGAGAGTCGACGGCCGGCACCGAGACCGCCGGCCAGGTGCCGGCGAGTCCCCGGGCGACCGTCCGCGCGTCGTGTGTCCAGTACAGGTGCACAAAACGGTTCGCCAGCGGCGGGCTCAGGTGCCAGCCGTCGGCGGCGCTGGTCGGCGGGTTCGCGGCGGCGACGATCCGTACCGCGGGCGGCAGCTGCAGGCTGCCGACCCGCCGTTCGAGCACGACCCGCAGCAGCGCCGCCTGGACGGCCGGCGGCGCCGAGGAGAGTTCGTCGAAGAAGACCAGCCCGGTTCCGGTACGGGCGAGACGTACCGCCCAGTCCGGCGGGGCCATCGGCACCCCGTCGGTGGCCGGCGAGTCACCGACTATCGGCAGTCCGGCGAAGTCGCTGGGCTCGTGCACGCTCGCGATGACCGTCTCCATCAGCGTGCCCATCCCGTCGGCGAGCTGCTGCAGCGTCGCAGACTTGCCGATTCCCGGCTCGCCCCAGAGCAGCACCGGGAGGTTCGCCGAGACGGCGAGGGCGAGCGCCTCCACCTTCGGGTCACGGACCGGCTCGCTCCGCCAGTCCCGACTGGCGGCGACCAGCGCGTCGGCGGCGGCGAGCGGACCCGCGGCGGGCGGACCGGCGGTGGACGCCCGGTCGGTCGCGGTCACCGGTCCTTCCATTCCGTGACCACGTCACGAATCCGGAGGATGTGCCGATACTCCGCCAGCACCGTCTCCTCGTCCTCATCGTCCTCGTACATCTGTGCCTTGTACTCCGCCAGGTCGACGACGCTCATCTCGTCGCTGTCGGTCGCCTGCGGGTCCGCGCCCGCCTCGAGCAGCGCCCGGACCAGCTCCGGGGTGCCGCCGTCGCCGACGGTCACGTGCAACTCCGTCCGACCCCGGTGGTCGGGCACGTTGACCGGCACCCCGGCGTCGACCAACTGTCGGACCGCGCCGACGTCCGACAGGGCGCGCACGTGGTGCAGCAGGGTCCCGCCCCGGCCGTCCCGGATCGCCGGGTCGAGCCCGGCGTCGAGGAGCGTGGTCAACGCGGCGGACCCGCCGTGTTGCAGACGCTGCAGCACCTCGCGGCGGAGTTCCCGGAGCTGGCGCGGCAGCCGGCCGGTGCCGGAACGCCACGCTTCGAGGACCGCGAAGCAACCGGTGACCGGGCCGCCGAGGGCCCGCAGGGCCTGCTCCCGGGCGACCTCGTCGGGTGTGTGCGCGACCGGGTCGAGCCGGCCGTCGCCGTGTCGTACGGTGTGCCACTCGCCCCGGCACCGCACCGACACCTCACGGCGCAGGTCGACGCGGTCGGGCACCGCCGCCACGGCGGGCAGGGCGGGAAAGAGCGCCTGCCGCACCAGCGGGTGCAACTCGGCGGGGTCGAGCAGGCCGTGCCGGATCAGTTCGAGGTCGACCGGTCGGTCGTACACCACGGCGGCGACCCGCGGCCACGAGCTGTGCTCGTCGCGGTATCCCGGCAACCTGGCGGCGAGCCGACCGTCGTCGCGCAACTCGACAGCCGCCCGGTACTGGAACATCGGCCCGAGTACCGCACAGTCGATGCCGTACCGGGCGCGCAGGCGCTGCAGTTCGGCCGGCAGTCCGGTGGGGACCAGAAGCTCGGTGGTGCCCTCGATTTCCTTCAGCCAATAGTCCGGACCCTCGGGTCGGGTCGGATCGAGGTCGATTCCGGCGACCGCCCAGGCGGAGACGAGGTCACCGTCGGCGACGTACCGGTCGAAAAGCTCCGCCCGGCTCGCCGGGTCGGCCGGGTCCACCTCTGTGGCGTACCGGTCGAACGGGCGAACCGTGGCGTCCGGTTCGAAGCCGGGCATCCGGGCCGGCGATCCGCCGTACGCGGCGGCGAGGCCGGTGACGTGCTCCGCGCTCCAGAAGGCCGGCGGCAGGTCCAGACACTCCAGGAGCCCCCGGCCCGCCGGACGGACGGTGAGCTGCAGCCGCTGGGAGCCGTCGACCATCTTCGGCGTCCGCAGCACCAGGGCCGGTTCGGCACCGAGCCGGCCCTCCCGGACGGAGAGCAGCCACTGCTGGTCGGTGGCGAGACTGGTCCGGCCGCCGAGGACGCGGGGCAGGTGCCAGCGCAGCAGGTCGGGGGCGAGCGTGGTCAGATCGGCCTCGATCCGGTCGGCGGCCTCCCGACCGTGCTCCCGGGCCACCTCCGTCAGGTCGAATCCGACGTCGATCCGCCCCGCCGCACAGCCGGCCCGCCAGTCGCCGGCCGACCGGGCCGCCGCGCACGCCTCGATCATCTCGGCCGGTACGGCGTACCGGCGGACCCGTCGCCAGACCGGGAGCTCGGGGAGGACCGGTGGTCGCGCGGTCACCGGTAGACGCTCGCGATCGCCTGGATGTCGGGGTGCGGTGCGCTGACCGGCCGGTCGGCGAGCAGTGCGGTGGCCCGACGGCGCATCCGCCGGGGCACCCCGCCGTTGATGCCGAGGTACTCCAGGGTGGGGTGGCCGTCGACGGCGTCGACGAGTTGCCGGGCGCCCCGCCCACCGATCCCGGTACGCCGCAGGTCCAGCCGGCGCAGCCGGGCGGCGGTCGGCAGCGCGGTGGCCAACTCCGCCGCACCCTCGTCCGCCACCACGTTGGCGTGCGCGCCGAGGGCCCGTTCGGACGGCGGCCGGGCGAGGTCCAGTGACCGCCACGCCCCGAGGTGCCGGGCCAGTGCCGCGACGCCGACCGGGGTGATGCCGTTGCCGCCCAACCCGAGGGTCAGCTCGATTCCGTCGACGGCCCGGGCCAGCGCCGTGACACCGTCGTCGCCCAGGTGGTTGGCGGCCAGGTACAGCTCACGGATGCCGGCCCGGCGGACCAGGTTGGCGAGGGTCGACGCCACCTCCGGGCCGAAGCCGTTGCCGCCGAGGAAGAGCCGCTGCAACGGCGGCTGCCGCCGGACCAGCGCCTCGGCGAGCACGGTCAGCCCGTGCCCGGTCATCCCGACGTTGACCAGGTCGAGGGTCCGGATGGTGGTGTTGCGCACGAGCGCGGCGGCGAGCCTGGTCACGCCCTCGTCACCGATCGGGTTGCGTTTGAGCCAGAGTGCCCGGACGGTCTGGTCGCCCTCGATGCGGTCGGCGAGTGCCTCGACCCCGGTCGGGTCGATCCGGTTGCAGCCGAGATAGAGCGTCTGCAGCCGGTGGCCGGGACGCAGCGCCGCCGCGACCGCCCGGGCGCCCTCGGCACCGAGCCCGTTGGTGCCGAGCAGCAGGTGCCGGACCAGCGGCGAGTCGACCGCGGCGGAGACGATCCGGGCCGTCTGCACCGGGCCGATCCCCTGCTTGCAGAGGTCGAGCCGGCCGTCGGCCTGGATGGTGCCGCGCGGGAAGACCTCGTTGTCCGACACGGTCTCCGGTGTCGCGAGGCGGCCCAGCAGCGGCTCGAACTCGGTCGGGTCGGCGAGCCCGGCGTCCGGGTCGGCGATGACCGGGCAGCGTACCGGGGTCGGGTCGGTGACGGTCGGGCGGCGTTCCGGCGACGGATCGGCGGTGGCCGGGTCAGGTACCGGGTTCGGATCGGTCACCAGGGCACACTCCGGTAGTCCTTGAGGAAGAGTCCGTGCATCGGCTCGCCGCGCTCACCGCGCACGATCGGGTCGTAGACCCGGGCCGCGCCGTCGACCACGTCGAGTGGGGGCCGGAAGCCGAGGTCGCGTTGCTGGGTCTTGCTCGGGTGCGGACGCTCGTCGGTGACCCAGCCGGTGTCCACGCTGTTCATGTGGATCCCGTCGGCCGCGTAGTCGG
This sequence comes from Plantactinospora sp. B5E13, assembly GCF_039871775.1. Classification (NCBI taxonomy): domain Bacteria; kingdom Bacillati; phylum Actinomycetota; class Actinomycetes; order Micromonosporales; family Micromonosporaceae; genus Plantactinospora; species Plantactinospora sp. B5E13. The sequence goes on along the minus strand of NZ_JBDPLT010000044.1, from coordinate 46,962 downwards.
CGGCGACGGTGCGGACCAGCATGTTGAGCGCCGCCTTCGCCATGTTGGTGTGCGGGTGGCGGACGGTCTTGCCGGCCCGGGAGTAGCTGCCCTCCATCGCGGAGACCTGGACCACGTACCGTCGCGGGTGGGGGCTCGCCGCCAGCAGCGGGCGCAGCCGGGAGGTGAGCAGGAACGGCGCGAACGCGTTCACGACGTGGACCTGCAACCACTCGTGCGGGCTGACCTCGGCGTCCCGCAGCACCCACGAGTTGACCTCGCGCAGGTCGAGCTGCTGGCCGGTCTCGTCGAGCTGGCCGGGCGGGAAGAACGCGTCCAGGGTGCCCGGCAGACCCGGTTCGGCGCTGGCGGTCGGACCGCCGCCGATGGCGATCCGGGCCGCCGGCCCGACCAGCGCGGCCGCCTCGGCCTCCCGGGCGTCCCGGTGGTACGCGGCCGGCCGGTAGAGCGTCTGGGCGGCGTTGTTGACCAGGATGTCCAGTCCGGTGAAGCGTCGCCCGACGAGTCCGACGAAGTCGAGGGTCGCGGGCAGGTCGAGCAGGTCGAGATTGTGCAGGTAGAGCCGGTCGGCCCAGTCGTCGAAGTCCGGCACGGCGGCGTACCGCCGGGCCGCGTCCCGGGGAAACCGGGTCGTGACGATCACGTCGGCGCCGTCGCGCAACAGTTTCAGCGCGGTGTGGAAGCCGATCTTCACCCGGCCGCCGGTGACCACGGCGGTGCGGCCGGCCAGGTCGCAGCGGGCGGACCGGCGCAGCCGGTTCTCCTCGGCACAGGGTGGACACATCATGTGGTAGTCGACGTCGACGTCCCGGTAGGGCGTCTTGCAGACGTAGCAGTACCGGGCCCGGATCAGCGAACCGCCGCCCGGCGCGGCGTCGCCGAGGGCCTCCGACGCGTCCGTGCCCGACCGGGCCGGCTCGGGATCCGGCGCACCCGGGCCCGACGCGGGCGGCGGCGACTCCGGGGCCGGGCCAGTGGCCGGGATCTCGGTGTGGAAGCGGGTGGCGCCGGCGAGCAGGGCCCGGTCACTCTCCCGGGTCCGCGCCGACCGGCGGGCCTTCGCCCGCTTCTTGACCCCCCGGTACGCCGTCACCACCGCGCGCTCCAGCTCCGCGCGGACGGTCTCGTCGAGGTCGGGGGCGTCGAGCCGGGCGAGTACGTCCACACAGGCCGCCAGCTCGGCACGCTCGACGGACACCGCACCTCCCCCGATGGACGTTCCCCGGCCCTCCGACCCGGTGGGCCCTCGCCGACCCCGTGAACGTTCGCCGGCGACGAGAATGGTGGCGAGACCGGCCGGATTCGAACCGGCGTCCTCCAGCTTGCTGTCAAGGCGCGTCGACCTCTGCGCTACGGCCTCGCCGTGCGGGAGCATACACACGACCACCGACACGAGCCGCCGCAGGCGGTCACCGACCCGATCTGGCCCGGGTCTGTTCGAGGACATCCGCCGGAGTCCGGCCGTTCGCGTCCGGCAGCCCGGCGTCGGCACCGGCCTCGACCAGTGCCGCCATCACCTCGGTCGCGCCGGCCCGGGCGGCGCGGTGCAGCGGCGTGTCCCTGTTGCGATCCCGTTCGTCGAGGGAGAGCCCGGCGGCGAGCAGCAGCGGAAGGATCTCGGCGTGGTCGAGCTGGTGCAGCCAGTGCAGCAGGGTGCCGCCGTCGCCGTCGCGCAGTGCAGGGTCGAACCCATCGGCGAGGACGGCGAGCAGCGAGTCGGTGTCGCCGTGCCGGGCGAGGGCGAAGAAGTCCCGCCGGATCAGCCGGATCCGTTTCGGCACCGGCCCCTGCCCGGTACGCCAGGCGCGTACCGCCGCCGCGCAGCCGCTGATCGGTCCGCCGAGTCCGCCGAGCACCAGCTCGCGGCGGAGTTCCTGCTCGGTGTGGTACTCGGCGGACAGGCTCCCGTCGGTCACCCGCAGGGTGTGCGGGGTCGGCCCACCGCACCGGATCCGGATCACCGGTACCGGCGCCGGCGGCGGAATCCGCCAGTCCTGGCGACGGTCCGGGAACAACGCTTCGTGCACCAGCGGATGCAGCTCGTCGGGACGGAGCAGTCTGCGGTTCAGCAGCCCGGCCTCGATCGGCGCGACCATGGCGACCGGGTCCGGTCCCCCCAGTCGCTCGCCACCCTCGGTCCGGCGGACGGTGGCGGGGCCGCCGTCGATCACGTCGACCGCGGTGGTGACGGATCGGCCACCGGTCAGCGTCGTACGGCCGTAGCGTCGGGCGAGCCGTCGGGCCTCGGCGGCGAGCACCGGCAGTGTGGTCCCGAGCCGGACCATCTCGACCTCGGTCCACCACTGCCACCTGTGCCGGTCGCGGGCGTCGTCGCCGAGGTCGACGTCGACGGCGAGGCCGGCCGCCCCGTACGCCTCGACCACCCGGTTGTCGCCGAGCAGGTGGTGGATGGTCTCCATCTCGGTGGCCCGGTCGACCGGCCACTCCGCGGTGGACGGTCCGTCCGACCGGCACGGGGTGCCGTCCGGCCTGTGCCAGGCAAGTCGGGTCGGCGAGGCTCCGTACGCCCAGCGCCGCTGCTCGACCGCGTCCGCGTGCCAGCACCAGTCGGGCAGGTCGTACCAGCGGTCGGTCAGCCGGTCGACCTCACCAACCCGGAGGATGACCCGTTGCGGGGCCGAGACACTGTTCGGCAGGAACGCGATCAGCACCGGGGCCGGCGGTCGCGCCACCCCCGGGAGGCCCGGCCGTGCCGACCCGCTCGGCGGCACCTCCGAGGGCGAGGTGCGCAGTGGCTCCGTGCGGCGGGACAGCACGACTCTCGCCTGCGGCTCCAGCACCCCGGCGGCGACCCGGGGCAGGAACCGGCGCAGCAGGTCGGGGGCGAAACCGGCGAGGTCGGCGGCGATCCGGCCGGCCTCCTGGTCGCCGTACCGGTTGGCGACGTCGCGGAGGTTGAGGTGCGGGTCGAACCGTGCGGCGGCGCAGGCACCCCGCCAGTCACCCTGCCGGCGACGCTCGGTGACGGCGGTGACCATCGATGCTGGGGCGAAGTGCGCCAGTTCCCGGGCCCGCCGTCGCCAGTCGCCCTGCCGCCCCATCCGCGCCCTCTCGTCGTACCTGGGGGCGGGCCGACCGGATTCGAACCGGCGTCCTCCTCCCTGATAAGGAGGCGCGACTACCGCTGCGCTACGACCCGCCGCGAGGCAGTGTAGGGCGCCGGGGATCGTCGCGGGTACCCGGTTTCGGGTGGCGGACCGGCCGGATTCGAACCGGCGTCCTTCCGGTTTTGGAGACCGGACGCGACGACCGCTGCGCTACGGTCCGCCGCCGGGAAGTGTAGGACCGGGCCCGCGAAGGTGTGCAGCCGGTCAGAAGGCGCGGAAGCTCTGGTAGCTCCCGGGGGTGAAGGTGCGTAGGGTGCCGTTGCTGACCGCGTACCCGGTGCAGTCCGTGGTCCGGTACGTCTCGACGTCGGTGAACCCGCTCCACCCCACGAGGGCGCCGGCGGTCGGCGGCAGGGCCAGGCACTCGCCGGTCGGGGCGTCGAGGTGCAGCACCGGGGTGGTGAAGGTCGGGTCATAGAAGGTCAGCCCGGATTCCTCGGTGGCGGCGGCCGAGGCGGGCGCGGCGGCGACCCCGAGCCCGACGGTCAGCACGGTGGACGCGATCAGACCCGCCCCGATCCTCGCTGGTGTCCGACGCACGGCAGAACCCCCTTCACATCGACAACAAACCATACCGATCATGGCGCAGACTTGTTGAATACGCAATCAATTCGGCGTCGTCGATGCGACGGTGTGTCCGTGTGGCGTCACCGCGCCCGGGCGACCGCGACAACCCGGCGGACCTCGTCGCCGTCGGTGGCCTCCCGGCCGTCCCGCTGCACCGGTGCCCGCAGGTGGACCTCCCGGGCGCCGGTCACGTCGAGCACCCGGCGGACGTTGTGCGACCGCACGCCGCCGCCGACGATGATCCGCAGCCGGTCACCGGCCCGCTTCCGCAGCGCCGCGAGCCGTTCCGCGCCGGCCAGCGCGGTCGGCGCCGCCCCGGAGGTGAGGACCGCGTCGGCGCCGATCGCGATGATCTCCTCCAACGCGGCGTGCTGGTCGGTGACCTCGTCGAACGCCTTGTGCACGGTCACCGGCAGCGGTCCGGCCGCCTCGACCAGCCGACGCAGCACCGGCAGGTCGAGGTCACCGTCGGGGTTCAGCGCCCCGACCACCACCCCGACCTCGAGCCCGTGCGGGTTCGGCAGGTCGCGGATCGCCGCGATGTCGGCGACCATCACCTGCTCCTCGACGTCGCTCACCCGGAAGTCTCCGCCGCGCGGACGCACCATCACCCGTACCCCGACCCGGCGCAGGGTCCGCAGGGCCACCGCCACCGCGCCCAGGCTCGGCGTCGTACCGCCCTGGCCGAGGTCCGCGCAGAGTTCGACCCGGTCGGCGCCGGCCGCCTCGGCGGCCAGCGCACCCGGTACGTCGCCGACACAGATCTCCACCGTCGGGAAGGGCCCGCTCATCGGGCCGCCCCGGCCCCGGCGGTCGCCGCCGCCGACTCCGGCCGCAGCGGGAAGTGGCAGGCGACCTGGTGTACGTCGCCGGCCAGCGGTGGTTCCGTCGCGCAGATCTCGGCGGCGAGCGGGCACCGGGTCCGGAACCGGCACCCGGTCGGCGGGTTGACCGCGCTGGGCAGTTCACCCCGGATGGTGAGCCCCTCCCGGGGCGCCTTCGGGTCGGGCGTCACCGACGGCACCGCGTCGATCAACGCCTGGGTGTACGGGTGCCGGGCGGCCCGGACCACCTCCCGGGCCGGGCCGACCTCGACGAGCTTGCCGAGGTACATCACCCCGATCCGGTCCGCCATGTAGTCGACGACGGAGAGGTCGTGGCTGATGAAAACGTACGCCAGGCCGAGTTCGGACTGCAGGTCCCGCATCAGGTTCAGCACCTGGGCCTGGATCGACACGTCCAGCGCGCTGACCGGCTCGTCGCCGACGATCAGCCGGGGTTGCAGCGCCAGCGACCGGGCCAGCCCGATCCGCTGCAGTTGGCCGCCGGAGAACTCGTGCGGATACCGTTCCAGCACCCGTCGGGAGAGCCCCACCTGGTCGAGCAGGGACGAGATCCGGGCCCGACGGGCGGCACCGTCGCCGACCTGCTGGATCTCCAGCGGCTCGGCGAGGATCGCGTCGACCCGCATCCGCGGGTTCATCGCCGCGTAGCTGTCCTGGAACATCAGCTGGACCTGCCGGTGCATCCGGCGACGTTCCCGGCCGGCGAGGGTGCTGAGGTCGGTGCCGTCCAGGACGATCTGCCCGGCGCTCGGCCGTTCCAGCCCGACGACCAGCCGACCCACCGTGGACTTGCCGCACCCGGACTCGCCGACCAGTCCGAAGGTCTCTCCCGGACGTACCTCGAACGAGACCCCGGCGACCGCGCTCACCTGGCCGGCGTCCCGGCGCAGCAGCCCGCTGCCGCCGGCCGGATAGTTCTTCACCAGGTCGCGGACGGACAGGATCGGCGCCGGTCCACCGGCCGGCGTCGCGGTCGCCGGCTCGACCGGTACGGCTGCCGCCGGTGCCGTGGTCGCCGACCCGACCGGTACGGCGGACTCAGCGGGCACCGTCGGCTCAACGAGCACGGTCGGTTCAGCGGGCGCGGCCGGCTCTCCCGGCTCGGCGGTTGCGTCCGCCGCCCCGAGCCCGGTGCCCGGGGAGGCCACCGTGACCGGATGCAGGCAGGCGTGCTGGTGACCGGTTCCGGTCAGGGTGACCTCGGCGCTGCGGCACTCGTCGGTGATGTACCGGCAGCGCGGCGCAAACCGGCAGCCAGCCAGCGGTTGGGACAGGTCCGGCGGCAGCCCAGGAATGCTGTAGAGCCGGGCGTGCTCGCCCTCGTCCCGGATCGCCGACTCGGGCAGGGCGGCCATCAGCGCCTCGGTGTAGCGGTGCCGGGGTGACCGGAACAGGTCACCGGTCGCTGCGGTCTCCACCACCCGGCCGGCGTACATCACCGCGACCCGGTCGGCCCGGCCGGCGATCACCCCGAGGTCGTGGGTGACCAGGACGACCGCCATGCCGAACTCCTCGCGCAGGTCGTCGATGAGCTCGAGGATCTGCCGCTGGGTCGTCACGTCCAGCGCGGTGGTCGGCTCGTCGGCGATGAGCAGCCGTGGCGAGCAGACGAGGGCCATCGCGATGGCGACCCGCTGCCGCATCCCGCCGGAGAGTTCGTGCGGGTAGTTGTCGACGATCCGCTCCGGGCGCGGCATCCCGACCCGGCGCAGGATCTCGATCGCCCGGTCCCGGGCCTCCGCCTTGCCGACCCGCTGGTGGACCCGGAGCGGCTCGGCGACCTGGGTGCCGATCCGCATGGTCGGGTTGAGCGAGGTGAGCGGGTCCTGGAAGACCATGCCCATCCGGACGCCCCGGATCCGGCGTACCTCGTCGCGCGGCAGGGACCGCAGGTCACGACCCTCGAAGAGGATCTGCCCGCCGGTCACCGCGCCGCCGTGCGGCAGCAGCCCCATGATGGACAGTGCGGTCATCGTCTTGCCGCTGCCCGACTCGCCGACGACACCGAGGGTCTCGCCCGGCATCACCTCGAGGCTGACCCCGTCCAGGGCGTGCACGGTGCCACGCCGCAGCGCGATGTCGGTCCGGAGGTCACGCAGCTCCAGCAGGGGCTGCCCGCCGGCCCGGTCGCGGGCCACCTCGGGCGGTGTCGAATCGTTCGGTGCGCTCATTTCCCTGCTCCTGCCTAGCGTCGCCGGAGGCGGACCTCGAAGGCGTCCCTCAACCCGTCGCCGATGAAGTTGAAGGCGAGCACGATGAGGATGATGGCGATTCCGGGCGGATACAGCAGCCACCAGTGGCCGCTGTAGGTGTCCGCGAGACCGTCGGAGAGCATCCCGCCCCAGTTCGCCGCCGGTGGCGGTACGCCGAGCCCGAGGAAGGACAGGTACGCGACGTACAGGATCGCGTCCGCGACCTGGAAGGTCGCGTTGACGATCACCGTGCCGATCGCGTTCGGCACGATGTGCCGGCGTACCGCCCGGCCGCCGGTGCCGCCCATGCCCCGCATCGCCTGGACGTACTCGCGGGAGCGCAGGGTCAGCGCCTCGCCGCGGACCAGCCGGGCCGGGCCGAGCCAGGCGAAGGCCCCGATGATCAGGATCAGCATCGGCACGGTCGGGGTGACGATCGCGGCCAGCAGCATGAAGAGGAACAGCGACGGGATCGACATCATCGCGTCGACCACCCGCATCATCGCCGAGTCTGCCCAGCCGCCGACGAAGCCGGCGACCGCGCCCCAGAGGGTGCCGAGCGCGGTGGCGAGCAGGCCGGCGGCGAGCCCGACCACGATCGAGGTCTGGCCGCCGAGCATCAGCCGACCGAGCTGGTCGTAGCCGACCCCGTCGGTGCCGAGCGGGTGGCCCTGCTCGCCGGGGGCGAGGTGCACCGAGGCGAGGTCGGTGTGCACCTGGTCGGTGTGGTAGAAGAGCGGGCCGAGGAAGCAGACCCCGGCGAGCAGGATGAACAGGCCCAGACCGACCAGGGCGAGCCGGTTCTCGCAGAAGACGACCAGGCCCTGCCGCCACATGCCGCGGACCGGCGGCTCGGCCGTCCCGGCCGGCTGCTGCGGTGCGGTGACCGGCGGGACCGCCTCGGACAGTGTGCTCATGAGGTGCTCCCGCGGAGTCGGACCCGGGGATCGACGGCGGCGTAGAGCAGGTCGGCGAGCAGGGCGCCGACCACCGTCGCGATCGAGATGATCAGGGTGACCCCGAGCAGGATCGGGAAGTCACGCTTCAGGGCCGCCTGCCAGAACAGCTGCCCCATGCCGGGGAAGTTGAACAGCGACTCGACGACCAGGGCACCGCTGAACAGCGCGGGCAGGTACATCCCGAGCAGGGTGATGACCGGGAAGAGCCCGTTGCGCAGGGTGTGCCGCAAGACCACCCGCCACTCGGACAGCCCCTTGCTGCGCGCGGTACGGACGTAGTTCTCGTTGAGGTTGTCGACCATGGAGGAGCGGACGTACCGCGAGTAGACGGCGATGGTGACGATGGCGAGGGTGACCGTGGGCAGGACCAGCCCGGCCGGGTCGGCGAGCACCTCGGCCACGGTGAAACCCTGTGGCGCCTCGGGCGGCAGGATCGGCCAGACCTGCGAGAACAGGATGATCATCATCAGGCCCATGAAGAAGATGGGCGTCGCGTACGCCAGCAGCGACAGCGAGGTGATGGTGTAGTCCGGCCAGCGGTTGCGGCGTACCGCCTGGATGACGCCGAGCGGGATGGCGACCACGACCGCGAGCAGGGTCGACAGCAGCGACAGCACCATCGTCTTCGGCAGCCGCTGGGTGATCGCCTCGGTGACCGACTGGTTGAGCTGGTACGAGTAGCCGAGGTCGCCGTGCAGCAGACGCTGCAGGTACATGCCGTACTGCTGGATCCAGGGCTTGTCGTAGCCCATCTCGTGGTTGAAGGCCGCCAGCTGCTCCAGCGTCGCCTCCTTGCCGAGCGTGGCCCGGGCCGCGCCGCCGGGCAGCAGGTGCAGGATGAGGAAGGCGATCACCGTGACGAGCACGACGACGATGAGCGCCTGGCCCAAGCGTGTGATGAGGTACCGGACCACCTGGGCCGCTCCTCCCCGATCGGGGTCCCGGCGGCACGGGTGCGCCGCCGGGACCGGAACGAATCAGTGGATGGTCACTTCCAGGACCAGTCCTGGAAGTACATGTAGTTCATCGGGTCCTGCGGCTCGACGCCCTGCAGGCCGGACCGGTACGCGGAGATCTGGAAGACCGGGTTCGGCATCCAGAGCACCGGCAGGTCCTTGGCGAGGAAGTCGTTGTACGCCTTCAGCGCGCTCTCGTCGCCGGAGAACTGGGTGGCCTCGATGAGCGTGTCCGCCTCCGGGTTGCTGTAGCTGCCCAGGTTGACCGGGGCGTCGGTGGCGAAGAGCCGCTCGCCGCTGGCGAACGCCGGGTAGTACCAGCTGCCCTGGGAGCCGAAGAAGGACATGTCCCAGGAGCAGCTGGCCTCGGTCGGCTTACAGGCCGGGGTGACCGCGACCGAGTCCGGGACCTCCTTGATGTCCAGCTGGAGGCCGAGCTTGGCGAACTGCGACTTGATCTCGGCGAACATCTTGGTGGTGGCGGCGAAACCGGTCTGGCTGGTGACGGTGAACTTCAGCGGGGTGCCGGCGGCGATGCCGTCACCGCACTGGTTCGGGCCGCTGCCCGGGGTGGCGCAGGTGGTCTCGCCGTCCGGGGTGACCTTCCAGCCGTGGCTCTCCAGCAGGGTCTTGGCCTGGGCCGGATCGAACCCGTAGACGCAGCCCTCGCCGGCGGCGTTGGAGCCGGGCTTGGCCGGCACCGGGCCGCAGGTCGGGGCGGCACTGTCGGACCAGATCACCTTGCTGATCGTCTTCTGGTCGATCAGCAGCTGCATCGCCTGCCGCAGGTACGGCTGCTTGAACAGCACCCCGGTCTTGGGGTTGTTGAAGTTCAGCTGCAGGTACGTGATGGACCAGCCGTACCAGGGTGAGACGGTGTAGCCCTTGGACTTGAGGTAGTCCTCCTGGGAGAGGTTGGCCGCGGGGACGTACCCGTAGTCGAGCTCACCGGAGCGGAGCACGTTGAACTCGGAGTCGTCGCTGGTGAACGGCCGCAGCACGATCTTGCTGAGCTTCGGCTTGTCGGTGCCGGAGTAGTTCGGCTGGGCGGCGAGGGTGACCTCGCCGTTCGGCACGTACTTCTCCAGCTTCCACGGGCCGCTGTTGACCTTCCACAGCTCGTTCGTGGCGTACGTCTTCGGATCCTTGGAGGCGGCGGTGAGGAAGTCGAAGACCTTCCGCGCACCCTCCGGGGTGCTGGCCAGGTTGCCCACGGTCGCGCCCGCCGAGTCCTTGTCCCAGGCGTGCTGGGGCAGCGGGGTGATCCGGTTGAGCTGGTTGTCCACGAACCAGGCGGTGTTGTAGACCTGCTTCGTCGTGACCGAGAAGGTCTTGTCGTCCTTGATCGTCCAGTTGGCGATGTTGTCCGGGAAGCCGCCGGCCCGGTACGACGCCCACTTGTCCTTGTTCGCGGTGACCAGGTCGTACCAGAACTGGATGTCCTTGGTGGTCACCGGCTTGCCGTCGGACCAGGTGTTGTCCTTGAGCGTGATGGTCAGCGTCTTGCCACCGTCGCTGACCACCGGGACCTCGGCCATCGACCGGTTCGGGTCGATGTTGTACTGCGCCGAGCCGTCAAGCTTGTACTGGTAGAGCGACCGGTACAGCGCCTGGCCGAAGATGGCGTTCTCCCCCTGGGTGAAACCCGGCGCCGAGATCGGCAGGATCCAGTTGGGGGTACGGAAGGCGACCGTCGCGGTGTCCTTGCCCTGACTTCCGCCTTCTTTCGACGAACCACTGCCGCCGCCGCAGGCGGCCAGGCCGACCCCGATGGTGACCGCACCGACCACGGCCACCGCGCTGCGGAGTGCGCGCCCGGAAAATCTGCTCCTCATGGATCTCCTCGATTGATCTGCACGTGCCCCGCGTCTCCGGGCGCCAGCGGCGTCGACTCGCGTCCCGGCCGCCTGGTGATGCTCCTCGAGCGTTCGATGTCGAGAATGTAGCCGGGGGTAAGTTTCGAGTCAACGAAAAAATCTCTCTTTATTCGGCGACTTATGTCAGGCTACGATCAAACCCGGCGAAGCAACGTCCGATACTCTTCGCGGTGACCCCGGTGTCCGGCTCCGGCAGTTGCACCCGACAAGCTGAGGCGACGCCGGACGACCGGCCCGAAGGAGGAGAGGCATGTCGGAGTCATCGATCTCCGCCACCCTGCGCGACCAGACCCTCAGCCTGCTCGCCAGCGGTGCGGCCACCTCCCGCGCCGACCTCGTCGAGGCGTTGCAGGTCGCCCCGTCGACGGTCACCACCGTGGTCCGCCGACTGCTTGAGGAGGGCGCCGTCCTGGAGGAGGGGGTCGGCCGGTCCACCGGTGGACGACGTCCCCGGATCCTGCGCCTGCGCGAGACCGCCGGGATCCACGCCGTCGCCGAACTCGGCGGGCAGCACGCCCGGGTCGGCCTCTGCGCCCCCGACGGCACGCTGCGGGCCGCCGAGGAGGTGGCGATCGACATCGCCGCCGGTCCCGCCGAGGTCTTCGACGTCGTCGCGGCCACCGTCACCCGACTCTCCGGGGAGACCGCACCCGGACAGGCCCTGCTCGGCGTCGGGGTGGCCCTGCCCGGCCCGGTCGAGTACCCCGGCGGCCGGCTGATCGGCCCGGCCCGGATGCCCGGCTGGAGCGGTGTCGACCCCCGAAACCACCTGCGGGAACGTTTCAAGGTGCCGGTGGTCGTCGAGAACGACGCCAAGGCGGCGGCGATCGGCGAGCACGTCACCCGGGGCCGGGAGACCGGCGACATGATCTACGTCAAGGCCGGCACCGGCATCGGCGCCTGCCTGGTCAGCGGCGGTCAGATCCACCGCGGCGGCCGTGGACTCAGCGGCGACGTCACCCACGTACGGGTCGCCGACAGCGGCGAACGGCACTGCTCCTGCGGCAGCCGCGGCTGCCTGGAGACCGTCGCCAGCGGCGCCGCCCTGGCCCGTCAGCTCGCCGAGCAGGGCTCCCCGGCGACCACCACCCGGGACATCATGACCGCCGTCGGCAACGCCGACCCGACCGTGGTGACCATGGTCCGCACCGCCGGCGGCCTGCTCGGGGTCGCCCTGTCCGGGCTGGTCAACTTCCTCAACCCGGACGCCGTCGTGATCGGCGGCGCACTGTCCAGTCTGGACGTCTACGTGGCCGCCGCGCGCGGCATGCTCTACGAACGCTGCCTGCCGTCCATGACCCAGTCCCTGATGATCGAAGCCAGCATCGCGGGCCCCGACGCGGCCCTGGTCGGCCTCGGACACCTGCTACGCACCACGGCCGACGTACGACCCTCCTGAGGAGCAACACCCGTGCCCCGTCCCCTCCGTGTCGCCATCGGCGGCATCCACATCGAGTCCAGCACCTTCTCGCCCCACCTGAGCACCGCCGGAGACTTCGAGGTCACCCGGGGCGACGCCCTGCTCGCCCGGTACGCCTGGCTCTCCCCGGTCGCCGACTGGGCGGCCGACGTCGAGTGGATCCCGCTCGTACACGCCCGGGCCCTGCCCGGCGGCGCGGTCGAACCGGCGACGTACGACGCCTGGGCGACCGAGATCGTGGAGAAGCTGGCCGAGGCGGGTCCGGTGGACGGGATGCTGCTCGACATCCACGGCGCGATGAGCGTCGTCGGGCGCGACGACGCCGAGGGTGACCTGATCACCGCGATCCGGGCGCAGATCGGCCCGGAGCCGTTCGTCTCCGCCGCGATGGACCTGCACGGCAACGTCTCGCACGTGCTCTTCGACGGTTGCGACCTGCTCACCTGCTACCGCACCGCACCGCACGTCGACGTCTGGGAGACCCGGGAGCGGGCGGCCCGCAACCTGGTCGAGGCGCTGCGTCGGCAGGAACGGCCGCACAAGGCGCTGGTGCACGTGCCGATCCTGCTGCCCGGCGAGATGACCAGCACCCGGGACGAGCCGGCGCTCGGCCTCTACGCCCGGATCCCGCAGGTCGAGGCCCGCGACGGGGTCATCGACGCGGCGATCTGGGTCGGGTTCGCCTGGGCCGACCAGCCGCGTTGCCGGGCCGCGGTGGTCGCCACCGGCACCGACCCGACCGCGACCGCCGAGGCGGCCCGGGAACTCGGCGAGGCGTTCTGGGCGGCCCGCGACGGGTTCGCCTTCGTCGCCCCCACCGGCTCGATGGACGAGTGCCTGGAGACCGCGCTCGACGCGGTCGCCGACCCGGCGCGACGGCCGTTCTTCATCAGCGACTCCGGGGACAACCCGGGCGCCGGCGGCGCCGACGACGTCACCTTCGCGCTCGGCCGGATGCTGGCCCGGCCGGAGATCTCGAACGGTGCGGTCCGGGCGGTGTACGCCTCCCTGGTCGACCCGGAGGCGGTGGCGGAGGTCGCCGACCAGCCGATCGGCTCCCCGGTCGAGGTGAGCGTCGGAGGTCGGATCGACCCCCGGGATCCGGGACCCCTGACGCTGCAGGGCACCCTGGAGGCGGTCGCCGAGGACCCCGACGGCGGACGCTGTGTCAGCATCCGCGTCGGCGGGCTCAGTGTCTTCGTCACCTCCCGCCGGATGCAGTACCGGCTACTGTCGTCGTACGCCCGGCTGGGCGTCGCGGTCGACCAGGTCGACGTGGTGGTGGTCAAGATCGGCTACCTGGAGCCGGAGCTGTTCGAGGCGGCCGGGGACTGGCGGCTCGCGCTCACCCCGGGCGGCGTCGACCAGGACCTGGTCCGGCTGCCGTACGAGCGGGTGCTCCGGCCGGTCTTCCCGCTGGACCGCGACTTCGCCGCCGAGCTGACCGTGGTGACCCGGTGAGTCCGCTCGCTGTGGACCCGGCGGGTCCGTCCGAGGGCCCGGCGGTCCTCGCGATCGACGTCGGCGGCACCACGATGAAGGGCTCGGTGGTCGACGGGACCGGTCGGCTCCGGCACAGCCTGGTGGTTCCGTCGGGGGTCGCCGAGGGTATCGACCCGGTCGAGGCGGTCCGTACCCTGGGCCGGCGGCTGCGCGACGACGCGCTCGCCCTCGGCGCCACGCCGGCCGGGATCGGGGTGGTGACCCCGGGCATCGTCGACGAGGCCGCCGGGGTGGTGCGCTACGCCTCCAACATCCGGTTCCGAGACGTGCCGCTGCGCGCGCTGGTCGGCGACGATCTCGGGCTGCCGGTCGCGGTCGGGCACGACGTCCGGACCGCCGGGGTCGCCGAGGCGGTCGCCGGCGCCGGCCGTGGGCTGGACAACTTCCTGCTGCTGCCGCTCGGCACCGGGATCGCCGCCACCGTCGTGGTACACGGCATGCCGGTACCGGGGACCACCTGGTCGGCCGGCGAGGTCGGGCACATGCCGGTCCACCCGGGCGGCGAGCCGTGCAGCTGCGGCCAGCGCGGCTGCCTCGAGGTGTACGCCTCCGCCGGCGGCCTGGCCAAACGCTACGTACGCCTCGGCGGCGTTTCGGGCCTGGACAGTCGGGCAATCGCCGCGGCGTACCACACCGACCCGCTGGCCCGGTCGGTCTGGGACGACGCGACCGAGGCGCTGGGGCTCGCCCTGGCCACCCTGACCCTGACCCTCGACCCGGCCCGGATCGTCCTCGGCGGTGGGCTCGCCCAGGCCGGCGACCAGCTCTTCGACCCGGTCCGCACGGCCCTGGCCGGCGCGCTCGCCTGGCGGGACGCGCCCGAGCTACTGCCGTCGGCGTTCGGGGCGACCGCCGCCCAGGTCGGCGCCGCGATCCTGGCCCGCCGGGCGGCCGGCCTGCCGGTCCCGGACGGCTGGGGCGCCCTCGAACCGGTCGGTTCGTAGGCGCCTCGGCCGCTCCGTTCGTAGCTGCCGGGGGCGGTCGGGGCGAGCGTGGCGTGGTGCTCTCGGCCATCCGGAATCAGCACCTGCCTGCCGCTCGTGCCGGTCCGACCGGCACGAGCGGCAGCGGCGCCAAGGTCACCTCACGCCACGGCGGTCGCCTCGAGTTCGACCATCTGGCCGGGGATCGCCAGCCGGGTCACGCCGAGCATTGTGGTGGTCGGTGCCACCCCGGCGGCACCCAACCGCGACGCCAGCACGCCGTAGTGCGGGAACAGCAGATCGACGTCGGTGGTGTAGACGTTGAGCCGGACGACGTTCGCCAGGGACATCCCGGCCTCGCCGAGCACGGCCTCCAGGTTGTCGAGGCTCAGGGCCAACTGTCCGGCCATGTCACCGTCATGCTGGGGCTTGCCGTCGGTGCTCATCGCGGTCTGTCCCGAGACGTACAGGGTGCGGGTGTGCCCGGAAACAACCTCACCCTGGTTGAATCCCATCTCCACCGACCACGTCACCGGGTTGACCGCGGTTCGTTCCACTGCCACGACAGCTCCATTCGATTGTCCGGAAAGGACGGACGCCCGTCGGCTCGGCCCGAAGACCCGTGCGCTGGCGCCGTGTCGTCGAGGATGCCAACGAATACGTGACACGTTGTGTCGTGTATTTCGGTACGGTTCCGGGGTGCGCGCCGACAGGTTGGTCTCGCTGGTACTGCTGCTGCGCCAGCGCGGTCGGTTGACCGCGGACACGCTCGCCCGCGAGTTGGAGGTGTCCACCCGTACCGTGCTGCGTGACATCGAGGCACTCTCCGCAGCCGGCGTTCCGGTCTACGCCGAACGGGGTCGGCACGGTGGTTTCGCACTGCTGCCCGGTTTCCACACCGAGCTCACCGGACTCAACCATGACGAGGCGCTCGCCCTGCTGGTCGCCGGATCGCGCAGCGGGGCGCAGGCGTTCGGTCTCGGGACGGCACTCGCCTCGGCGATGCGCAAGGTGGTCGACGCGCTGCCCGAAAGCTATCGGGCCACCGCGGCCGGTGCGGCCCAGCGACTGCTCGTCGACCCGGATTCCGACCTCCTGTCACGCCGGCTGGTTGCCGAGGAGGTGCCCGACGCCGTGATGGCCGAGATCCGGCGTGCGGTGCTCGCCGGACACAAGCTGCGCATCCACTACGCGGCTGCCCACCAGGCCCCGGAATGGCGCACGGTGGACCCGATCGGCCTGGTCACGGTCCGCGACCAGGGCTACCTGCTGGCCACGAGGTCCGGCTCGGACCGCACCTACCGACTGTCCCGGGTGCTGGCCGCCGAGGAACTCGACGAACCCGCGCAGCGACCGGACCGGGTCGACCTGGACCGGGCCTGGCAGGAGCGCAGCACCCGGTTCCGGACCGGGGGCGACCAGGTCCTCGTGCTGGCCCGGGTGCACCCGAGGCGGCGAGAGGCCCTGGTGGGCACGGCGCTCGCGGTCCACTCCGAAGGGGTCGACGGTGACGGCTGGCTGCGGCTGGAGCTGACCTTCCAGGACTCGAGACACGCCGAGTGGGCACTGTGGCAGTTCGCCACGGACACCGAGGCCCTGGCGCCGCAGTCGCTGCGTACGTCCCTGCACCACCGCGCCGCCGCGATCGCCGCCCGCTACGAGGCGCCAGCACCTTCGTCCACTTTGAACTGTTCTACCACGCCCCTCGCATAGTCGGTGGCAATCACCGACAGCGTTCGCCACAGGAGGCGTGGTGACGACCAACCAAGCGACTCACGGCGACTGATCATGGCGAGGTCCCGCAGCACAAGAAGCACCGCCCCCGCCAGCACCGCCGCGCTGGCGGGGGCGGCGACAAGTGAAAGCCGGTTGGTGATCCCGCAGAACATGACGACGCCGAAGCCGACGGCGCAGGCGCCAAGGTCCAGGAGCGTCAGAGTGAGCACCGCCAGGCCCAGCGCGAAGACGGTCAGCCGACGTTGGTA
This sequence comes from Plantactinospora sp. B5E13, assembly GCF_039871775.1. NCBI lineage: Bacteria > Bacillati > Actinomycetota > Actinomycetes > Micromonosporales > Micromonosporaceae > Plantactinospora > Plantactinospora sp. B5E13. The sequence goes on along the minus strand of NZ_JBDPLT010000044.1, from coordinate 30,607 downwards.
GGAAGGACTCTCCCGATAGGCCGCGAGAGCCGTGTCACCAGCGGTCGGCGCGGCGTTCTCGATGCTCAGCATCCGGGCAGCTCTGTCCACGAGCCGTACGACCGCGGCGCGCTGGTTCTCCGGGCGCTCCCGGAAACGAATTCTCTCAAGCTCGTTGACCAACTCGACAAAACGCGGTGGAAGGTCGCGACCCTCGTACGGCGCAAGCTCGTACACGGCGCTCTCGAAGGAGATGCTGAAGGCGTCGAGGTCCAGGTCGTCCCGCCTCAGCTCGTCGCGCAGCTCCGTCAGCCGCGCCTCTTCGTTGCTCAACCGGTCACCACCGTCACGAACCGGACCTCCCGACCTGGAATGTTTCCGGCGGATGCTACAGATTTCCTGGTGGGCCGCCTGGTCCCCGCATAGGCTCACTCGACATGCGCGTGACCCACTCGCTCCTTCACGCCGGGGACCTCGGCCAGCTCGTGGCACGGGAGTATGCCATCGCCGCGCCGGTCACGGTGAGCCTGCTGAACCGCGGCTTCAACGACACCTACCTGGTCACCGACGCCGAGGGCGGTCGCCGCGTGCTGCGGGTCTACAACCGGGAGAAGTACTGGATCCGTTCGGAATCCGACCTTCGCTTCGAACTCGACCTGCTCGATCACCTGGCTGCAGCCGAACTGAGCGTCATCCGCCCGTACCAACGGATCTCCGGCGACCGGCTCGGCCGGCTGACGGCGCCCGAGGGCGAACGAAACTTCGCCCTGTTCACCCACGCGCCCGGCACACCCCTGTACCAGAACACGCTGACCGCCGAGCAGTGGCGCGAGTACGGCTCCGGCATAGCCAGGATGCACCTGACGATGGACGCCTTCCACACCAGCCACGACCGCTACCACCTCGACGAACACATCCTCGTCGAACGGCCGCTGGCCAGCCTGGCACCCTATGCCCGCTCGGACCGGGCCAGAGCGGACCTCGCCGAACTCGGCAGACTCGGCGAACGACTGACCGGCGAGCTCCAGCGACTCCGGGCGATCGACGGCGGGTACGGGATCATCCACGCCGACCTGCACCGGGGCAACACCCACATCGACGGCGACGGACGGCTCGTCACGTTCGACTTCGACCACTGCGGGTTCGGGTTACGCGCGTACGACCTGGTCGTCCTCTATCGCGGCCCCGACGCGCCGGAGGAGGAACGCGCACGCTGGGCAGCGGTCCTCGCCGGCTACCAGCAGGTCCGTCCGCTGAGCGAGAGCGAGGTGGCCGGGTTCCCCGTACTGGCTGCCTGCCGGGCGATCTGGGACATCGGTGACTGGCTGGGTGCCGTCAACCGTAACGGCGACGCCTGGGTCACCGAGGCGGCGATCGCCAAGCTGCTGGCGGACGTCCGCACAGCAGCCTCCGATGTCACACCCCGGCTGGCCGCCGAGGCGGCAGTTGAGCAACCGCACGACGAACCGGGCGACGTGTGACGCCCACCGGGACCGGTCCCGACCGGGTGACCGGGCGGCCCGGTCACCCGCACCGTCAGGCCCCCGGGCGGCGCAGCGCGGTGGCGCGGACGATGATCGGGTACGGTTTCGCGCCCGGCCGCGCGGTGTCGGCGGCGAGGATCCGTATCCATTCGAGGCCGGGAATCCGGTCAAGATTGTCGTCGATACCGACGATCCGTACCGTGACCGGGGCGTCGCCGTAGAGGTAGTCCTCGACCGGGAGACGCACAACGTCACCGGGACCGGCGAATGAACTGGGCACAAGTGGACACCTTCGTTCCGTTTGGGGGTCCTGCCCGCCGCCGCGCTGTGCCGGTGACGACGACGGCGGGCAGGAGATTCGGGTACGCCGACGGCGGGTTCACCGCCAGCCACTCGGACGACTGTTGCGCAGATAAGGGCGTGGGATTCGACTGCGGCAGTCGGGGCATCTGAGCCGGGCGCCGCACTGCGGGCACCACCGCGACTTGACCTTGAACAGAAACAGGCCGGCGGCGAAACCGAACACCCCGACCACCACCAGCGTCATCACCAGGCGCACGGCTCACTCCTCCGGTTTCACAGGCAACAGGGGGTGTCGGGTCAGCGTCGGAGGCGGCGGGAACACGTACCGTCGTGGCCGGCCCGCAGCAGACAGCCCCGACCGTCCGGCAGCCTCAGGTCGCAGAAGGCCCGATGCCGTACGCCGGAATCACCGTGCTCGGCGACGGTGGTGGCCCGGGAGTCGACCTGCGGCAGGAAGCTCGTCGTCCGGGCGACCACCCGGGCCAACCGGATCGCGGTCTGCAGGTCGACGGCGGTGACAGGCAGTTGGATGATGTACCGCATCAGGGTCGACCCCGTTCACCCACCGTGCCGGCCTGCTCCGACTGCCACCGCCGCAACGCGTCCTTGATCCGGGCCGTTTCCTGCCGACTGTGGGCCACCGCCTCGTACGCGGCGGCCAGATCGTCGGCGAGCTGGGCGAGGAAGGCCCGGACCTCGGCCTGGTCGAAGCCGCGCTGTCCGACCCGGGCGAGCCGGAACCGCCGGTCCCGCACCTGCCACGGCCGCAACGGCAGGTACGCCGCCGACCGGTAATAGCCACTGCCCCGCTGCTCTCTCGTCGGCCGCTTCGACCGACGGAGGGCTGATAACCCGAGACGCACGATGAGGCCACCTTCTATTGATCGACGAGGGAATGGCGCCCCGTCAGTCCACCTCGACCTCCGTCGAGGCCGCTGCGACAGGGGCGTTCAGCTCGGCCGACGCCTCAGTTCCACATCAGCCTGAGGGGAGTGAAGCATTGACCCACGGGAAATGCAATGTTTCATCAGAGACACTTATTGCCGATGATCTCTCAACGTCAGTACACTCTGTCACGTGTCTATTCGCGGTTAGACAATGGCTATTTGATTTGGACGGACCACTGACCAGGAAACCCAGGACGGGAGCCAGCCGGTGTCACAGCCAGTAGTCGCCTCGACGATGCTCCGGCGCCAGATCGGTCGGAAGTTCGCCGCGCTCCGGCGGGCAGCGGGCATCACCATGGACCAGGCGGCGGTCCAGCTCGACCGGGCCCGCGTGACCCTGCACCGGATCGAAAACGGTGCGGAGAGCGTCCGCTTTCGGCAGGCGGACGTCGAGCAGATGCTCCAGCTCTACGGCGCCTCCGACGAGCAGCGGGAGCTGCTCCTCGCGATGACCGCCGCCACCCGAGAGAAGAAGAGTTGGTGGCACGACTGGCTCGGGTCGGGCATGCCGCGCTGGTTTCAGCTCTACATCGGACTCGAGACGTCCGCCGCCACGATCCGGGAGTACGCGGCGGAACTGGTACCCGGGCTGCTCCAGACCCGCCGCTATGCCGAGGAGATCTTCCGGATGCCCGGCGGTGCCATCAGCCCCGATGATCACGAGGAGCGGGAGCGCCTCATCGAGCTTCGCAGCCGTCGCCAGGCACTGCTCACCCGCTTCAACCCACCGCAACTGAACGTAATAATGAACGAGGCGATGCTGCGGCGACCGGTCGGTAATCCCGCGATCATGGCCGAGCAGCTTCACCAGCTCGGCAAGGCAACAGAACTACCGAACGTCACCATCAAAGTTCTGCCATTTTCTGCCGGGCTGCACGCCGGAGCGATGACCGGAGCGTTTTCGATCTTAGACTTCGACCGGGACGAGAGGGGCAAGGAGGTGGAGCCGACGGTCGCCTACCTGGAATCGGTCACCGGTGCGGTCTACCTCGACAAGCCGCACGAAACCGAGGCGTACAACTTCATCTGGGCCGACATGACCCGACGTGCCCTCACCGAATCCCGGTCGAAGAGCATGATCAAAGAAATCGCAGAGGAGTACTCCCGTGCCTAGCCTGGCCGACGCCACCTGGCGCAAGTCGACCCGTAGCAACAACGCCGGCAACTGCGTCGAGGTCGCCGACAACCTGCCTGGTCTCGTCGGGCTGCGCGACAGCAAGGACCCGACGGGACCCGTCCTCGCCTTCGCCCCCGCCGACTGGTCCGCCTTCGTCACCGCCGTCAAGACCGGCGTCCTCCCCCAATGACCGGCCCCTCACTCATGGCGTACGCCCCCGGACTGACCCGGAGGCGTACGCCATAACGAGCACGCCCAGCAGTCTCGACGGAGAACCAGCAGGTAGGGTCCCGACATGGTCGACCCGCAGAGCGTGCGGAAGGCGGTCGCCGACGCAGGCTTCACCGTCGACGACTTCCTGGAAATGCCGGGCTTGCCGACGCCGATGGCCGTATGGCAGCCGTTCATCCTGGTCTCGGCCACGCCAACGGTCCGCATCCCGTACGCCGATCCGGACGCCGACGTTCGGGTGGACAACGAGTGGTGGCGACTGTGCGTTCATAACGGCACGCTCGGCGCGGACGGCACGATGCTGCTCGCCGTCGAGGGTGCCGGACAGCTCCCCTGGCTGCGGGTCAGGGTCGGCGACCCACGACCACGGGCCAGTGCGGTGCGGCTGCCGGAGGAGGCAGGGGGTTTCGTCGCCCTTTCCCCCGATGGCCGGGCCAGCACCTACGTGTCGAGCGAGGAGTGGGAGACCTGGATCTTCGCCAGCCCGACACCGTCAGCGGACACGTCGGCCTGAGACCGGGGCGCACTCCTAGTAATAGTCGTCGATCGGCTGGCGCGCCTCAGCGAACAGCGCCGGCCCCTCGTACCGCACCGGGGGCAGCGGCGGGGTGGCCGGCTTGACCTCCTCGAACTGCTCGGCGGACAACGCGTACACCACCCGGCCAAGGCCGGACCGGGCGATGGCGGTCGCGCACATCGGGCAGGGCTCGCAGCTGGTGAACATGGTGGTGGTCGCCGCCACGTCGGGCGTGAGCTCCCGGGCGGCCCAGCGGGCCAGCTTCAGTTCCGGGTGAGCGGTGATGTCCCTGTCGGAGACCACGGTGTTGTGGTCCTCGACCAGGACGGTGCCGTCCGCGCCGACCAGCAACGAGCCGAACGGGCGCTCGCCCAGCACTCCGGCTTCGCCGGCGATCTCCACAGCACGGCGGAGGAACTTCTCGTCGTCGGGCTTCATCGGTCCTCCTGGGAATTGTGGTACGCGGCCACGGCCGCAAGGGTCTGCCAGGCGCGTTCGGGCTGGCGGATCTCGGTCAGGTCACCGTTGAACGGGTCGAGCACCACCGTCTCCGCGCCGAGCAGCCGCAGCTGTTCGAGGTCAGCGACGATCTGGTGGATGGTGCCGACCCCGGCGAGCCGGTCCGGGTCGGTGACCGGTTCACGGGTCTCCCGCAGTGCGATGCGGGGCATCAGCGCGGGCGCCGGACGGCCCAGTTCGTCGGCGGTGGCCTTCAGCCGCCCGGCCGCGTCCGCCAGCCATCCTGGTGTGAACCGCAGCGGGTGCCAGGCGTCACCGAGCAGCACCGCGCGACGGATGCCTGCCTCGCTGTTGCCGCCGACCCAGATCGGGATCGGCGCGGTGTCGTAGTCGTCGGTGTTCCGCCAGGCGTCGCGCATCGCTCGCAGGTACTCGTCGGTCAGCGCGCCACGTCGCCGGAACGGCACACCGAGCGCCTCGAACTCCTGCCGGGCCCAGCCGACGCCGACACCGAGGACGAGCCGGCCGCCGCTGAGCCGGTTGAGGTTCGCGGCCATCCGGGCGGTGAGCAGCGGATGCCGGTACGGCACGATGAGCACCGTGGTGCCCAGTCGAACCCGGCGGGTCACCCCGGCCAGCCAGGACAGCGTGGTGAACGGCTCGTAGAACGGCGCCGGATACTGCTCGGCCACGTCCGGGGTCACCGCGATGTGGTCGGAGACCATCAGCAGGTCGAAGCCGAGGTCCTCGACCGTCTGCGCCCACCGTCGCAGCGTCTCGGGGTCGGTGCCCGGGGCGAAGTTCGGTACGTTCACACCAATCTGCACGGCACCTACGCTAGCGACGGCGGCGGTCGCCCGTGAACCTCCTGTCCCCGGCCCGGAGAACAGCACCGATCCTGCGCCATCACCCCACGACACCGAACGATGTCCGTGTCAGTCCGAGCGACTGTCGAAAAGCTCCCCGTCGTCCCAGTCGGCGGTGTTGTGCTTCTGGAGCCTGCCCCCGCTGCGGGTCAGCAGTAACCAGTTGTCATCGAGAATCAGGGCCGCGTCCTCGGTCGTGCTGGCGAGGATCTCGGCGACATTCCTCAGCATCCGAGGCCTGCCCAGGTCGGTGAGCAGGTCCTTGTTCATGTGGAAGGTGACGTCGACGTACGTCTCGGGCTCCCACTGCCACATGATGCCGTCGGCTTCCGCCTCGTAGTAGCCGTGTACGCCAGACGTGAGGGTGAGGACATAGCCGTACTCGTCGTCCAGGTCTGCGCTGAGCACCCGGTCGCCGCCCGGGGCAGGAACCTCGGTGGCTTCGGCGGGGATCAGTTGGGCCACCCGTTCCAGTGGGATGTCGCCGGCCAGGGTCAGCCGGTAGTGGATGGACATGCCAGACCTCTTCTCAGTCCTGCCGGACGACCTGCACAATCTTGCCGGATGGTGTGACCGCCACCAGTTCCTTGAGCCCTGGCACGGGCCAGGTGTCGAACTGTCGCCGAAGATCGTCGAGGTCGCCGCGCCAGTCGTGAAGGTTCAGCACCACCCGCTGTGTCTGGGCGCTGCTGACCTTCTTCGAGACCGCATTCCACACAGCGCGCGGCGAAACCGGCGGTGTCGGCGAGTAGCAGTCGAAAACGTGCCCCTCGATCAGGTAATCGGGCGCCCTCTGCGGGTCGCCGGCATCGCCGGTGATGCCACGCGCTTCGGCGACCTCACGCCTGGTGGGATTCTGGTGGACCCGGTAGCCTTGCCCGGCGATCGTGTCGGCACACTGGTTTTCCAACTCCAGCGACCGGCGTTCTCTGGGCTGCTCGTTGGCCGCGATCCGGGTACGGGGTCCGGTCGGCGTACCACCTGGAACGCCGGTGGCTCGGCGGGCCCAGGGCACATCACCCCCTTCGGAACGACTCGGATCCGCATCCGCACCCTGGGCTGGTGAGGGGCTGGTCGGTCCGGAACCGCCAGCCCCGGCCGATTTCCCGGTCGACCGACTTCTCGCGCCGCGTTGACGGCTACCCGAAGGTGTTCTCTGGCCTGTCCCGCCCGCTGCCGCGCCACAAGGAGGACCTCTTTGAGGTCGCCGAGCACCGACATCATCGTCGTGGGGTCGCCGCCCTGGAGAATCCGGGTCACAAGCCCGGACACGTCGTGGGTGCTGCCGAGCGTTTTGGTGATCCCGATCTGTACGGCGTCGATCCTGTGCAGCGCGGAGGCCAGGACGGCAATCACCGCCTGCGGTGACGCCTCGGTTTGTGCGGCGGTCACGGACAGGACTGTCTCATCGACCGCGTTGACGACCGTGTCGACCTGTGCCCGAACCTCGTTGACGGCGTCACGTACCCGGGACATGCCGGCAGCGACGGCGGTAAGGCCACCCCCGAGAGCGCTGGTGGTTATCCTCCGGGCTTCGTCGTCGGCGGCCGCGACGATTGCCCTTGCCCTGTCGAGGCCGGCGACGAGCACGCGTAGGTCACTGGCAGCGCTGTCGATGTGCGGCATCGCGGCCTAGGTCCTTTCGCGGCCGTCCCGCCTGGGCTCGACTCACGATACCGAACCCGTGGCGTCCGTCAGTGGTGGCGGATCCGGCTGGTACGCGGGTAGACCAGCCAGCCAGGCTTGGGCCGACGCCGCGACCACGTCTCCGCAGGTCCTCTTCGCGCCGGTCGCGTCGGGCGGGAGGCGACAACGGAAGCTCCATCAGCCTGGACGGTTCGTGAAGGCTCAGAGATCAGGTAACACGTCGACGGGGGTGGGCGAGCGGCGTTCCTCGAGCCAGAACAAATAGCGCCGCAGATCGGTCGCCAAAGGTCCAGCGAGATAGGAGCGGAAGTCACGCAGCCCCTCGGCCGCCTCCTGCTCCTCGGCGCGACCAGCGCTCCAACGCGGAAGCAGATCGTCGAGATGCTCGCGCACCCGGCCACGTTCGCGCCACCAGGCGCGGACGGTGGCGGGAGTCCAGCGGTCGTCGCCGTCGCAGCCGTAACCTCCGTACGGGTCCTCCCAGGCAGCGTCCAGGAGGGCGTTGACCTCGGCTGGTGTCCGGGGCTGCCGGAAGACGAACTCGGTGACGTACTCGCCGCCGTACAAGACGTTGCTGGGTGCGTGCAGCCGTCCGGTCCAGCAGTTGTCGGTCTGTCCCGTCCAGAAGGGGCCGGGCACGTTCAGCCAGAGCAATTCCTCCCACCTGCCGTCAAAGCCGACCCGCTGCTCGGGCCGCATCGCTGTCGTCGGGTCCCAGTAGAGGGTCACGGGAGACGACGGTACCCGGGCGGTGCCGTTGAATGGATTCCCATGGCGGAAGTGCTGGGGCGGCCAGAACGCTCTCCCGGTACGGCTCCCGGGCCCGGGCCGCCCCGCCGGGCAGGTCACCACGACGAACGGCGACCCGGGCCAGGGCGTACCTGGCCTCGACCTCGCCCGCCCGGGTCGCCGGCCGCCTGTGCCCGCTCGATCTCGGCCTCGCTCATCCGCGCCGCCGCGTCGGTCTTACCCCGCCGGAAGGCCGACCGCACCCGCGCACTGAAATCCACGATCAATTCCCCATCCGGCGAGGCGGGGAACCCGCCTCGACAACGAGTCGTGGCGACGGAAGCCGTCCCACCAGCACAGTCGATCACGGTGACCAGGTTGGATGGCGCCGAACCACCCGACCGCCGTCCGGACCGGCGACCGTGAGGCGGTCGGAGGACCTGCAAAAACCCGTCCGTCGGCGGCGTGGATCGTGTCAGGATGCTCGGCATGTCCGGTCGGGCGACGAGTTTCGGGGCCGTAGCGGAGGCGTACGAGCGGTTCCGGCCCGGGTATCCGGTGGAACTTGCCGACCTGGTGCTCACGTACGCGGGTAGGCCGGTGCGGACCGCCCTCGAGATCGGCGCCGGGACAGGAAAGGCAACCAGGCTGTTCGCCGAGCGAGGGATCGCGGTCACCGCCACCGACCCGGACGGGGCCATGCTCGCCGAGCTGAGGAAACACGTGCCGGCCGACGTCAGGACCGTGCAGGCCGCGTTCGAGGACGTCCGAGCCGACGAGAGCTACGACCTGGTCTACGCGGCGGCGGCGCTGCACTGGACAGAACCGGAGCGGCGGTGGTCGCGGATGGCCGCGTTGGTGGCGCCGGGCGGGACCTTCGCCTCGTGTGGTGGAGCACTGCAACTGGCTGACCCGGCGGTGCGGGAGGCCGTACGCGTGGCCCGGGCGCCGTTCCTGGCCAGCGACGAGATCCCGTCCCCCGACGGCACGCCACCGGATCAGGACCTGCAGTGGCCAGGTACGGAGCTTCGACGCTCGACATGGTTCGTCGACGTACGGCAGTCCGTGCTCGAACGCCGGCTGACGATGGACGCCGACGACTATGTCGGCTACCTGACGACCGTCTCGGCCTACCTCGAGTTGCCGAGCCCACACCAGGAGCAGGTGTTCGACGCGATCAGACGGGTCCTGCCGACGACGGTCGAGGTGGTCGCCGACCTCACCGTCCATCTCGCGCGCCGGTGCGACGAGCGGTGGTGCGCGGAGAGCCCCTCCGCTGCGGGCCGTCGTGGCGGGTCTTCGTGACCGGACAGACGCACTGGGACCACGACGCCGACCTGATCACCGGCTTCGACCACGACACCGGCGCGGTTCTCGTCCGAGCCACGACCGTCATCGCGGTCGTCCGGGAAGGGCTGCGGCGCGGCCCGGTCAGATCGACTCACCTGCCCGTATCGACGCGCCACCAGTCCCGCGCGTCCGCCGCGTCTTCGGACCAGAATTCCAGAAGATCTCCCGGCGCGAGCCCGAGAGCGCGTTCGATCTCGCCGGCGGTGAGGCTACGCAGGGAGTCGGACAACGACCGGGTCAGGTCGAGCCAGTAGCCACGCAGCGTGGACTCGCTCACGAACAGTTGCCTGGCGATCTGGGCGTAGCTCAAACCGCGGGCACGGCCGTGGAGGAGCTGACGCTGACGCTCACTGAGCAGGGTGATGCAGTCGCGCCGGACCAGGACCTCGAGTATCCCGACAACCGGCTGCGGCACTACCGTGCCGCCGGCGGCGACCTCGAGGAGGAGTTGCTCGGCCCGGCCGGTCGGCAGCGCCTTGGAGACGACGCCGCTCGCACCCGCCGCGATGCAGGCCGCGAGGACGAACCGGCGCTCCTCCTGACTGTAGACGCAGACCCGGTAGCCGCGACCGGTCAGCGCACGGATCGCGGCGATGCCCTGCCGGACGTCAGGCTGCTGTTCGAGGTTCGCCAGGTGCAGGTCGAGCAGGACCACCTCCACCACCGGGCGACGGCGCAGCAGTTCCTCCACGGTCGCGACGGCGACGACGACGTCGAGGCCGGGCATGAGCAGGCCGATCGACTCGCGGATCAGCGACGCGTCGTCGACGACCGCCACCGGGCGCCTCATGCCGCGTCCACGGAGGCGTCCCGGTCCGGGGAAACGCTGGCCGGCCCGAGACCGGACGAGATCGTCACCGTCGTCCCCTCCCCCACTGTTGACTCGACTTCGACGTCGAGTCCCCGCAGCCGCAGTTCGCCCACGACAACCTGGCGCAGGCCGACCCCGGCCGTCACCGACGACGAGTCGAACCCGACGCCGTCGTCGCGCACGGTCAACGTCCAGCTCCCGTCCCCGCCCTGGTCGAGGTGGACCACGACGGTGTCCGCCCGGGCGTGCACGCGTACGTTGAGCAGCAGGCTCTCGAGCGCGCGTTCGACAGCCTCGGCCTGCGCGGCGGGAAGTTCCAGCTCGGCGCCGAGGTCGAGCAGTGTGTCGACGTGCAGGTCGGCGAACCGGTCACACACCCGCCCGATCATGGGGGCGAGCATCACCGGCGAGCCGGAGCCGACCGCCGGATAGCCGGCGGCCCGGTCTTCCTCCGGCGCCTGGCCACGCAGGTAGGAGCGCATGCGCCGCAGTTCCACCTCCGCCTGGTCGATGAGCCGGGAGCGTGCGGCGTCGGTCCCCGGTTCGGTCAGCAGGCGCATCAGGGCGACGCCGTTGTGCATCATCACCTGGGCACGTCTTTCCTCCTCACGCCGGGCCAGCTCCGCTGCGCGGGCACGCGAGGCGTCGGCGTCGGACGCGATGCGACGCGTGTATCCGAAGAGCATTCGCGCGACCAGCGAATACACGACGTAGGTGAGGATGTTGCCGACCGCGGTCGAGGTCATGTCCTCCCCGACCTCGCCGCGAAGGAACACCACGTAGCAGACGACGATGCCGACGAGGCCACCCACGCAGAGGGTACGGCTGCGGACACCGCTGGCCGTGAGGATGACCGACAGCGCGTAGCCCGGCTGGTAGGCGACCCAGGTACCAAGGCGTACCCCCGGTGCGAGCACCAGCGGCCCGAGCACGAGCAGGCCGCAGGCGAGCGCGAAGTCCGCTACGGAAGCCGCCGTGCCCAGCGGGCGGCGGCGCACCAGCGCCACCACGCTGACCGCGACGGACGCGCATGCCGCGGCAGCCCAGCACGCGAGATAGGCGACATCGTGCGGTGACGTCGCCGCGCCGAGGTGCACCGCCGGGGCCATCTGCGCCACCGTGCCCAGGCGGACACCCGCGATGAAGTACGAGAACGCCCGCTCGACACCGGCTCTGGTCGTCGGCAGCTCCGTGACGCGCCACAGCCCGATCCGGCCGCTCATGGCCCTCCTCAGGTGGACGGCGGTCCAGGCAGACAGAAGTTCGCGGATTCGTTGGGTCACAGCCGATCCGCGAAACGCAATGATCAGCGTACTTCAGTGCACCGAGCTGGAAATCACCAGTTTTCTCCGAAAGGACACCACGGATGCGGCGAGTTCTCCCCCTGTCCACCGCGCTGACGGTCACCGTCAGCCTGACGCTGGTCGTGGCGGCAGCGCCCACCCAGGCAGCCCTATCCGGCTTCGACACCAACGGCTTCGACACCAGCGGCGCGGGAACCGTCGTCCAGGCGTCCGTACCGGTGCGGACCGTGCCGGCCTCGGCGGGCACGTTCCGGGTGACCGGGACGGGTCTGTCCGCACAGGCTCTCGACGACGCGTCGATGCAGGACCTGGCCACGTACGCCAAGGAGAGCGGGCGGGACCTGTCCGCCGTCGTCGCGGCCCACCAGGGCATCCACGAGTTCAGTGCCTACGTCACGGAACTGGAGGAGACGAGGCCGGACACGTTCGTCCGGGCTGGCCTGGCTGCTCCGGACAGCGCGGGCAGCAACTGGATCCAGTTCACCGCGAAGCCGGACGCCGACGTCGTTGCCGAACTCGAACGTCTGCCGGTGAACACCGAGGTGCAGTACGGCGCGCCGGCAAGCTCTGCGGAGCTGGCCAACCTGGCCTACGCGCTCACCACGTCCCTTGCGGCGCGCTCCGACGTCATCCGGTCCGCGGGCACCCGCTACGACCCCGAGCGACGCGTCATGCGCCTCCAGTACGCGCCCGTCGAGGGATCGTCGCGGCTGAGCGCGCTCAGCTCGATCTTCGAGCACGCGTTGACCGCGGGCACCGTCGGAGGACAGCTTCCGATCGACGTGGTGCTCGAACTCGACCCTGACCGGGACGCGGTCACCGAACGCACCGTCGAAGGCGGACGGGACCTCAACCTGGCCAACGGCGACGCCGAATGCACCGCCGGTTTCACCGCGGTCCGCAACGGCACCCGGGGTGTGCTGACCGCGCGGCACTGCGCCAACGCCCTCCGGTACGGCAACGCCACGGGGATCATCACTACCAGCCCGACCCAGACGTCGAACAGCGCGATCGACTTCCAGTTCCACCGGACGCTGACCGGGAACGGTCACTCGACGAACAAGCAGTTCCGGGCGACCAACCGGCAGGCGGGCGGCGACCGGACGGTGACAGCCGTCGCCAACGCGCCGATGAACTCGGCCGTCTGTCACTGGGGCCGCACCAGCGGATACCGCTGCTCCTACATCGCCGACACCGACACCTGCCAGACGTTCACCAACGGCGACCGGTGGTGCGGCCTGGACATCACCGACGCCGACATCTCGGCCGGTGGCGACAGCGGCGGCCCGTGGTTCTTCGGCAACACCGCCCGGGGCGGCCACACCGGCGCCTGGAACAACGTGGAAAGCTACCTCACCCGGATCGGTCGGGTGAGCCGTCACCTCGACGCTACCGTACTGCAGAACTAACAGAGGCGGATCAGCACACCGGGTGTCCCGGACACCCGGTGTGCCTCCACGGCCCACCGGCAGCCCGGCACCGCCGACGCCGGAGGTCCTCGCCATCCGGACCTCGTGAGGCAGCTCGCAGGTCCCAGCGGTGGTTAGGTTGACCGGATGGATCGAGACTTGTTCGCCGCTCGGTTGGCGGAGTCGGCCGAGGCTGCCCGGAGCTTCGCGCAGACGCTGGTGGTCGAGCGACTGCCGGCACCCCTGGTGTTCCGGGTACGACTGAACCAGTCGTACGACGGGCATCCGCCACGTCCCGGCGAGGTCCGCTATCCGCAGGACAGTGAGCCTGACCGCCGGAACGCGTTGTGGCGGTGTGACGCCGGAACGGTCGTGGACGAGTTGTGGCGTGACGGTCGGGTGCCCGAGTGGGTGAACGTCGCGGTCGTCGGCGAGACTGGCACGGCGACCATCATCGAGCTGGTCTGCTGTGGACGGTTCACCGACGACGAGTCGCGGCTCTACCACATCCGGGAGGGCGTACCCCCATTCCACGTCCTGGGTCCGGCGCTGCCTCCGGTCCACGACGGCAACCCGTTCAGCCTCCACACCCGTACCGAGTGCGGTGACAGCGAGGATCTCCGGCACCTCGCGAGCGTCGCCGACCGGATCTGGTCGGTGACCGTAGCGGGCGACGGGTACGACCATGACGCGCTGCCGCCGCTGCCCCATGCCGAGATCGTCGAGTGCGGCCGGTGCAGGTCGGGCGTCGGAGCGCTGTCGACGTTCGCCCGTTTTCCGAAACTTCGGCTCCTGCGCCTGCACCTCGCGACGCCGAGCGAGTTCCAGGTCAGTCCGGCCGACCGGCTCGACACCCTGACGGAGTTGACCGTCACCGGCCTGCCGCCGCGCCCCTGGGGCCAGGCCGCGATCGCCGAGGTCGCCCCGGGCCTGACCCGCGTCGACCTCGCCGCGGCCGAGACGTTGTGGTTGGACGGCGCCTTCGGCCCGTCGGTGCGGAACGTGGAGCTCGTCGCCCCGGCGATCGCCGGCTCGGCACGGCTCCCTACCGAGCTCGACCACCTGCGGATCCGGCTCGGCCACGACGCCGACCAGCAGGTCGTGGCGCTGCTCGAGGGTGTCACGCGGCTCGGGTCGCTGGACCTGCGCGGGACACCCGTCAGCGATGCGGTCCTCCCCGTCCTCGCGCGGTACGACCTCCGTCAGCTCACCCTGGTCGACACCGCGGTGAGCGCGTCGGCGCTGTCCCGGTACCGCACCGACCATGCGGAGACCATGCTGTACCCCCGGGAGCCCGCCTACAGTGTGAACGACCTGCGGATCGTCGGTTCCCCGTACGCTCAGCCCTGAGCGCGGGTGGAGACGGAACCGGGGCGCCCGGGAGTGACGGGCTGTCGGAGTGCTCGCGGCACTGTCCGGTGACCACGGCGGGGTGCTCGACCTTGTCACACCCGACGCCGTCCTGCGGCATCGTGCGTTGTCCCGGCATAAGCAGCTGGTGGATGTCGGCTAGGTTCGGCATTATGGCGAGCGTTCTCACCCCGGCCGACCTCGTCTGGAACCGCGCGCTGAGCGACCAGCCGGGGCGTGGCGTCGGCGACCGGCACCTGCACGCGATGGCCAAGCCGTACGGCCGGATCATGGGCAGCGGCACCTCGGCCGTGGCCGATACGTGCACCCCCGAAGAGATCCTCCGTGCCGCGGACGCGTTCGACTATCTCGGTCTGACCGACCTCGCCGAGTTGACCCGGCGGCTCACCGACGCGGACTTCGACGACGGGCGGGAGCGGCGGCTCAACCACGCCTTTTTCGGCCTGGAGAACGGGCTCGAACGAGCCTTCCATCGTCGGTACGCGGCAGCTCCCGACGACTTCGAGCCGCCACCACTCCGCGCGTCGCCGGCGGCCTCGTCGCCGCAGGTTCCGCCCGGCCCGACAGGTCGAGGCTCAAAGGTCTGTTCAGGCACGGTCGTCGTCCACGAACTGAACGACGAATGCACCCGAGGAGTGGTCTGTGCCCGCCGTCAGGCGCACCATGTGCCGCACGAAGAGGCCGTGCTACACCGTGGCATCGGTTGTGCGCTCTGCCCGTCCGGCCCTGACTGGGCACGCTGATCGGCTGCACGTGCCATCACCAGCGATCTGACCGACCGCCGTCATGACCTGACCGAGGCGGAACCCGGCCTCACCGGGAGGTAGTAACGGACGTGGATCATCTGCCGTTGTTCGTCGGTATCGCCTGCCTCGGAGTGACCGTCCTGTTTGTTGTGGCCATGGTGTCGACCGCGAAGCGCGAGCGGAAGCGGCGCGACCGGTTGACGCGGTGGGCCCACCAGCACGGTTGGACGATCACGCCGTACCCGGCGGTGGACTGGGGGCGACGACTTCCGGGCGGCAACCCTCGTGGGGTGTCGCTGGCGGTCGTGGCTGGTCGGCCGGTCAGTGTCGCGGAGTACTCCTACACCGAGACACAGACGACCACGACATCGGACGGTCAGGGTGGCACCAGCACCACGCAGACGACCCAGACGCACTCGTTCACCGTTGTCGTCGTACGGCTGACGCGCGCCTATCCGGGGCTCACGGTCGAGCCTCGGCCGCCGATGTCCCGACTGGGGCAGCGGCTGACCGGTGGTGGGAAGGCCACCGGGCACGACGGGTTCGACCGACGGTACCGGGTCCGTGGCGGCGATCCCGGTACGATCTCCCGGCTCATCGGGCCGGCGCTGATCGACGAACATCTCGCCGGCACCGTGCCGTCCTGGAGTGTCTACGGTCCCGAGCTGCTCAGCTACCGTCCGGGTGTGATCGACATGCCGGAACACATTCCCGCGTTGGTCGGTCCGCTGCTCCGGGTCGCGCAACACCTGGAGAGTCGACAGTAGGAGCGGCCCGGGCACCGTCGGCTACCTGCCCGGGTCCGGAGAGGCTCGACGGGTCGCTCCCGATGACGCACCATGCGGCCATGAGTTTCCATGTCGTGGTAATCGCTGTCGAGCCGACCGCGACGGACGCCGACATACGCACCATGGCGGACCGCTGCACCAGCCCGGATCACCCGGACGGCGAGTTGGACGCACGTGTCGTCGGATTCTACGAGGACCTCCGCGCCTGCTTCCCCGACGTCCCACCCCACGATCCCGACTCACCGTGGATGATGACGCCCTTGGCGGTCGGCATCGACCACGTCAGCATGCACCTGAGCTACGGCGAACACGGCTCGCCGGCACTGGGGCTGATCGACGAACTCGCCCAGCGCCACGAACTCACGATCTACGATCCGCAGGGCGACGAGGTAATTCGGCCCGCGGACGTACGCGCACCGGCCGATCCGGCGATCGTGGCGTTGATCGACGAGCTACGGGCGGAGGGCCGGTGACGAGCCGGGCCAGGCGACGTCGTCGATCGCGAGCCACGGCGCGACGGCCAGGGCCGTCGGCGTGGTCCCGGCGTACGCCCTGACGTCGCGGTGTAGGTGGGACTGGTCGGCGTACCCGCTCTCGGCGGCGACGCGGGCGACGTCGTGCCCGGCGACCAGCAGGTGCGCGGCGTGGTCGAACCTGACCAGTCGGGCGGCGCCCTTGGGGGTGATCCCGAGTTGGGACCGGAACCGGGACCACAGGCGCTTACGGCTCCAACCGACCTCGTCCGCCAGAGCCTCGACCCGGGCCCGTCCCCGGCTGGCGAGCGTGCGGCGCCAGACCTGGGCCACCTCCGGGTCGACGGGCCGGCGGGTCTCCCAGCGTCGACCGAGCATCTTCCCGGCAATGGTGAAGCGTTCCGCCCAGGACGTCGCGGCGCTCAGCCGCTCCTCGACCTGGCCAGCGTGCCGGCCCCACAACTGGTCCAAGGCCACGAGTGCCCCACCGAGCTCGGCCGAGGCTCCGAACACCGTCGCCGCCGCAACCGGTTCCAGCCGGATCTGGAGGCACTCGCCGACTCCGGAGCCGCTGGCCCGCAGGTCGCCGGGAGCGAGCCCGATGACCACACTGCCGTGTTCGCGGCGGCCACCGGCCCGGTAGGCGAGGCACCCGCCTCCGCTCAGGTCGACGAGCAGGGTGACGGCCGGGTGCGCGACCATCGCGATGTCGACGGGCCCGGGAACCCGCTGGTGGAAGCCGGCCATGCTGATTCCCGGCAGCGGTCGCGGCGAGCGCGGGACCGCGATCTCCACCGATGCCCAGTCGGGCGATGTCCCGGTCGACACCACGGGCCGAGTCTAGGCGCGACGGTTGTCGGGCGGGGTGTTCGCCGTCGGCGCCGTGAAGTTCAGCAGGACCTCGCTGGTCGCGTCGGGCACTTCGAGCATCGGAAGGTGTCCGACGCCGGGCAGCATCTCGACCCGGGCGGTCGGCGCCGCGTCGTACCGACGGGCCGACGCCGGATCCCAGCGCGGGTCGGCGGCGCCGAAGATCACCAGTACGGGCACGGCGACGGCGGTGAGCCGCTCCGGCACACTCCGCTCGGCGAGATAGGCGCTGTTGGCCCGCAGTACTCCCCTCGTCGCGCGGTACGTGGTCCGTTGCAGGTCGGCGACCAGGTCGTCCGGGACCTCCACCGGGCGTACGCAGGTCAGGCCGATCCCCCGGCGGATCATCTTGTCCGTCCGCCGTCGCCAGAGCAGCGGCCCGAGGGGTGGGGCGAGCAGGACCCGGAGCAGGGCCGGCTGGGGAAGCAGCGCGTCGGGGCTCGGGCCGGTGCTGACCAGGACGAGTGATCCGACCAGGTCGGGGCGCTGTTCGGCGAGCGCGGTGGCGACGTAGCCGCCGCTGGAGTGTCCGGCCACGGCGACCCGCCGCAGGCCGAGGTCGTCGAGCAGTGCGGCCACCCGACCCGCCTGTGCGTGCACCGCGTACGACGGCGCGGGCGGGGACTTGCCGCAGCCGGGGAGGTCGACCCGGATGACGTGGTGGTGACCGGCGAGCGCCGGAACCATCGGGTGCCAGGAGTTTCCCGAGAACCCGGAACCGTGGACGAGCAGCAGCGGCGGTGCCTGCCGGGAACCGTCGTGGACCACGTGCAGACCCTGCGGAGACTCGACGTCGTCGACGTTCATGCCCCCGATGGTGCGGGGGCCTGCCGCCACCGGTCTTGGACAAATGTCGGCGTACCCCGATCCAAAATCAGGTCCTGATGTCGGCTGCTATCGGTGGTCCGCGGCCTCGACGGGTCCGGTGAGGCGGCCGATGCCGGGCAGGAACCGGCCCACCCGCGAGGCATAGGCGGCGTAGGCAGCGCCGTGCACACGGGCGAGGTACGGCTCCTCCACCGCGCGGACCTGCAACTGGATCGACACGGCCAGGACCACTGTGGCGGCGAGGGAGATCGGGTTCGGCACCATCAGGGTCAGGCCGAGGCTCGTCACGATCATCGCGGTGAAGATCGGGTTGCGGGCCACCGCGAACGCTCCGCCGGTGACCAGGTCGGTACGTTCGCCAGGGTCGACCCCGACCCGCCACGAGGTGCCCATGCCCGTCTGGGCGGCGAGGACGGCGATCACTCCGGCGACGGCGAGCACCAGTCCGCTGATCCACATCGCGGTCCGGTCGACGACGACGGCGGCCGGGTTCATGCCGGCGAGCGCGGCAACCGGGCCGGCCGTGCCGAGCAGCAGCGCGGCGACGAACAGCAGCTTGGCCCACCAGCGCAGCGTGCCGACCGGTCCGGCGTCCAGCCGGAGTCCGGTGTCGCCGGTGCGGCGCCACTGTGCGAGGCTGCGCCACCCGAACGCCAGTCCGAGGGCGAGCAGATAGATCAGTAGTGCGATCGCGGCCATCGACTCACTTCCTGCCGGTGCAGCCGTCGTCGCCGCAGCCGTCCACCGTCGTGGTGGGCGTGGACCCGGGGTTGACCGGCGCGCAGCAGACGTCCCCGCGCCACGCCTCGCGACCTTCCTTGACCGCCACGGCGGCGATGACGAGGGCGGCGACCGGGTCGGCCCACCACCAGCCGAAGAGCGAGTTGACCACCAGCCCGGCCAGCAGTACCGCGGACAGGTAGGTGCACAGCAGGGTCTGCTTCGAGTCGGCCACCGCCGAGGCCGAGCCGAGTTCACGACCGGTACGGCGCTGCACGGCCGACAGCACCGGCATCACGACCAGGGACAGCGCGGCCAGGATGAGGCCGACGGTGGAGTGCTCGGCCCGGTCGGCGCCGGACAGCGCACGCACCGACTCGACCGTCACGTACGCCGCGAGGGCGAAGAACGACACCGCGATGATCCGCAGTGTGGTGCGTTCGCGGCGTTCGTGGTCGGCGGCGGAGAACTGCCACGCCACCGCGGTCGCGGAGGCGACCTCGACGACCGAGTCCAGCCCGAAGCCGATCAGCGCCGTCGACGACGCGACAGACCCCGCGGTGATCGCCACCGCCGCCTCGACGACGTTGTAGACGATGGTCGCGGCGACCAGCAGCCGCACCCGCCGGGTGAGCAGAGCCCGCCGGGCCGCCGCCGGGCCGACCGGCTCCAACCGGATCGGGGTGGCCATCAGCAGCAGCCCTGGTCGGACGTGGCCGGACACGCCGCCGGATCCACCGCTAACACCAGTCCGAGCAGGTCCCCCAGGGCGTGCGCCAGCCGCGCGTCAGCCAGCTCGTAGCGGGTTCGCCGCCCCTCCGGCACGGCGACGACCAACCCACAGCCGCGCAGGCAGGCCAGATGGTTGGAGAGGTTCTGCCGGCTGGTGCCCAGCAGTTCAGCCAGCTCCGCCGGATACCCCGGCCCCTCGCGCAGTGCGAGCAGAAGCCGGGCCCGCACCGGATCGGACAGGGCATGGCCGAAGCGCGCCAACACCTGCCCGTGCGTCAACGTCTCCACACACGGACTGTACAGCAACTGCTGTATTCAGTGAATTCTGTACCGTGACAGGGGACGCGGATTGTCAGTGCAGGACGAGGAGATTGGTGGGTGCCTGGGCTTCCTCAGCCTCGTCCGTCCGGGGCGAGCGGTCCGACTCGAGCGGTGGGCCCCGGGGTACCCGGTGTCCCGCCTACCGACCGGTGGCCCGGCTGGGGGTCCAGCGAGACGATCGCACCCACGGCGGTGAGCCGCTCGGCGAGCAACCTCGTCTCGGCGGGCGTCCCGAGGATGCCACCGCTGGTCAGCGCGGCGAAGGTGCTGCTCGCCTCGGCGATCGTGGCCCCCTGCGGCGGAACACGCCGAGGAGCCGCACTCTGATCGGACGGGCGGCAACGGGGTCGACCCGCAACCGGACCAGGCCGACCTGGGCGACGAGGATTCTGCGCACGTCGTCGGGCATCTCATCCCGGCCACACCGCTCGGTGACACCGCCACAGCCGCCGCAGCGCGTCGAGACCGCCCAGCCGAGCCTGTCCCCGTCGAACGTCTCGGTGACCTCACGAGCCGTCCCCGCCCCACACTCCGGACAACGCCCGGTCACGTCACGTCCCCGTGGACCGGGCTGCCGCGGCCGGGGCGCACCGGGTCCAGGTCCAGCAGCCGCACCACGAGCATCGTACGCCGCACCGCTTCGTGGACCTCACCGGGCCGCATCCGTCCGGGTGTCACGTGGAAAGTGAAGAGGAGGTCGCGGTCGGCCGTCCATGGTGGAATCTGGTTGGCCTCGTACGCGGCGTGCAACTCCGGGGGCGTCGAGCCGGCGGGCGGTGCCGATCATCCGGTGCGGTCGACGCAGCGCCATCGGTTCGACCGGTACGGGCAGTTGGACCACGACGAACACGCCCCGACCCTGCCAGTCCGGGACCGAGCCGTGGAGCGCGTTCCCGTTCCAGGTGATCTCGCCGACGGTGAGCGGAAGCCGGTCGACGGTCCGGGCCCAGGCCCGATGCACCCGGATCTGGTCGGGTCGCTCGCTCAACGGCAGCCACGGCCACGGTTGGTCGATCGGGGCGGGTCGCCAGCCCTCGATCCCGAGCCGACGCGCCGTGCGCCGGGCACGGATTGTGTGAACCACTCGCCGAGCGGCGTAGCCGGTCCCGACGACGACCATCGCGACCAGCGGGTAGTGCTGGGCCGCGATCTTGACTGCGGCCAGTATCAGTAGACCGCCGCAGCACATCAGCACGACCATCGTGGCGACGAAGGGCGTTGCGTACCCGGTCTCTCATCGACCGTGACCCTAAACAGCCGGCGCTACGCTCTGCTGATGACCTTCGCCGGGCGTACCTTGACTCCTGCCGTGGTCGAGGCGTTGCGGTACTGGCCCGGAGTTGTCCACTCTGTCAGGCCGGCCCCCGTGGACCTCGCGGTTCTACCGCCCTTCTTCACCGACCTGCTTGCTGAACTGCCGTGGTGGAACCAGGCCTGGCGGATCGACCGGGTGGAGCCCGCCCACCCACACGAGACTCCGTGGAACGATCGCGAGCAGGGAGTTGTCGAGGTCTCGGTGCCGGGAACGGCGAGCTGCGGCAGCGACGATGTCCTGCCGTTCTCGGCCCAGGTCCGGTTCGACGGCGATCGGCTGATCAGATTCCAGGCGAAGCTCGGCGACATGGTCGTCGGCCCCAGCGTCGCCGCTCCCGGCAAACCGGAGCCGCACCCCTTCGGAGTGGTCTTCAGCCGGCTGATAGACCTGCGCGGAATCTCTGTCCGGGACATGGCCAGGGGAAGCTTCCGGTCGGAGTCCACGATCAGAGGACTCCGTGCCGGGGGCATCGTTCCGCATCGGGCGGTGCTCGCGTACGTACCGGAAGTCCTGGGGATCTCCGCCGAGGACCTGGCCGCCATCGCCGGGCTCGACCCGGAGGAGAACGGGTGACGGTGGACCGGCAGACTCCGGCCGCATCGGCCCACGGTCACGCTCAGCGGAACGGATCGGCCAGGCGTGGCGGTGGCCGTCGGCCGTTGGTCTTTGTCGACGTCGACGGCGTACTCATTCCGTTCCGCGCCCGTCCCGGCGGCACCGATCAACGGTTGAACAGCGGTGCGGCAGACATTCCCGACCGTTCCGGGAACCCGCTGGCGGATCGTCTCGACCACAACGACGGTCGTCGTCTGCTCGCCCTGTCGGGCGAACTGGTCTGGGCGAGTACCTGGATGGCCGAGGCGAACGAGGTCGTCGCACCCCGGCTCGGTCTCCCTGTGCTGCCGGTCGTCGAGTGGCCCGACACCGACGGGAACCCACCACGCGGCGTGCACTGGAAGACCGAACCCCTGAGCCGCTGGGCGGCACGACGTCCGTTCGTCTGGCTCGACGACGAGATCTCCGACGCCGACCGACGATGGGTGGCCGCACACCACGGAGGGCCGGCGCTGCTGCACCGCGTCGACCCGCATCAGGGACTGACTGACAGCGATCTTGCCGCAGTACGTCGATGGATCGAGCGACTGGACTGGGACGAACCGGGTTGACCGTATCGTCAGTTCGGGTCGTCGGTATCCAGCTGTCCCGGTTCGTCATCGACACCAGCACCGGCGGGCTCACCGGCTACCGGTCCGGGTGCCGTCAGGATGCTGTCGAGGCCCTCGTCGAACAGCAGGTCGTCGCTCCATCGGGTCTCGTCCATATGGCCGGAGGCGTTGAGGGTCGGGTAGGTGTCGGCGCTCGCGGTGATGTGGTTGCGGGCCGCAGCCCGCAACCGGGGGTTCGCGGTCCGGCGCCAGGTGGCCTCCGTCAGCGCGGCGCCGATCACGTAGTTGGCCAGGGTGCGGGTTGCCACCGCGAGTTGGCGCCCTGAGTAGCCGCCGCGTACGAGCGCCGACTGCAGGAACTCGGTACGGGCGAGCACATTCGGCCCGAGCATCGGGCGTCCGATCAGCTCCGGTGCCCACGGATGCCTCAGCATGGCCGCCCGCCACCCTCGGACGAGGGCGCGGAGATCCTCCCGCCAGTCCTCGCTCGGTTCCGGTACGGGCACGGCGCCGAAGACCTCGTCCAGGGCGAGGTCGAGGAGATCGTCCTTCGTTCTCACGTGCCAGTACAGCGCGGTGGACGTGACGTCGAGCAACTGGGCGAGGCGGCGCATCGTCAGGCCCACCGTGCCGTGTTCGTCGAGTACGGCCACCGCCGCGTCGACGATGCGACCGAGGGTCAGCTGCGGCGCCCGTCGGGCACGTGTCCGATCGGTTCGGAGCCACACCGACACCGTGCTGCCGTGGCTCTCCTGCTCGTCTGTGGCGTTCCCCGAGGGGTCCGGCTCTGCGGCGATCACCCAGTCAACCTAGCACGCCGTTCAATTGACTTAACGATGGTAAGTTAGTTCGCCTGGACCGCTCCGGCAGGCGAACAGGCGGAGGAGCCGCATGCCCCTGATACGAGTCCACCTCGACAGCGACCGAATCACCGCCCGACGCGTGTGGCAAATGCACCGAGCGGGCAAGGTCCACGACGAGTCCCGGGAGGCCGCCCGCGAGCAGGTGTGGCGCCAGGGCCGCACCCCTGCGGGCGATCCGGTGTTCGTGGGCGTCACGAACGGCCGACGCCACGTGCAGTTGCTCTACGACGTGGAGGTCTACCCGGACAGCAGCCCCTGACCCGGGAGAGCCGCCGGAACCGGCGCGGGCGGCCGGGCCGGCGAACCGGCCCGGCCGCCCCTGTCCCGGACGGCCGGTGAACTACCGGTCGAGCGGCTCGATCCAGATGTTGCGGTACTGCACCGGGTTGCCGTGGTCCTGCAGTCGGATGGCGCCCGCGGCCGGGCCCTCCGGGCGGCTGCCGCCGGTGGGGCCGAGGATCTCGACGTCGTCGTGCACGGTGACGCCGTTCCACACCACGGTGACCCGTGGGTTCTCGACCTTGGTGCCGGCCGCGTCGTAGCGGGCCTGCCGGTAGACGATGTCGTACGTCTGCCAGGTCTGCGGCGGCCGGGCCGCGTTCACGTCCGGGGCCTTCTGGGTGTAGATGGCGGCGGCGTCGTTGGTCTGCGGCGGGTCGATGCCGTACGAGTCCAGCACCTGGATCTCGTAGCGGTCCTGGAGGTACACGCCGCTGTTGGCGCGCGCCTGCCCGGTCACCTCCGGCGGATACAGCGGCAGGTTGAACTCGACGTGCAGCCGGAAGTCACCGAACGCCTGAACGGTACGCAGGTCCCCGTTGCGTACCGTCATCGCACCGTCGGCGATCGTCCACTCGGGTTCACGTCCGTCGGTGTGCTGCCACTCGGTGAGTCCACTCCCGTCGAAGAGGGTGATGCGTTCACCCCGCGGCCGGACGGCGAGCACGTCGAGGTTGACGTGGCCGGAGTCGGCGGCCTCCTTACGGTACTCGACCAGGTTCCGGCCCTTGACCAGCCGCACCGTCGTACTGACGGTGCCCCACTCCTCCCAGGTGACGGTGGACGGGAAGACCGTCTGCTCCACCCGCTCACCATTGACGTACAGGCTCAATTGCTTCTCGCCGGAGAAGGGGTTCGGGCCGTTGCTGTAGCGCATCGCCAGGTCGTACTGTCCGCTCTTGCCGACCTCGACGGCGATCCGGGTCGACGAGCCGTCCTCGGCGAAGCCGGCGGCGAACCCGGATCCGGAGTAGGCGGCATGGTCGGTCGCCATTCCGACGCCGACCGTCCGGCCCTCCTCGGCCTCGTGGAACGTCTGTGGCTGCGTCACGTGACCCGGAATCTGGTTGAGCGTGTACCAGGCCTCAGTGTTCCACAGCTCCTCGCCGTCGGCGGAGCTGAACGGGCGGGGCGACCGCAGGTGCACCACCCGGTCCTCCTTCAGACCCGGAATGGTGAGCCGGACGGTGCGCCGGTCGCGGGACAGCTCGGCCCGGGTGACGTCGAGCGTCTCCAGGTCGAGCTTGGGGCCGCCGTACTGGCTGGTGGCGCCGTACCGCCACTGCGTCACCTGGTAGGCGGCGGCGAGTTCCCGCACGGTGTCGACCGACAGGGGTTCGGTGTACTCCAGGTCGAACCCGGCCCGGGACGCCCGCATCCGTTTCACCTCGAAAACCGAGGTGCCGTTCGGGGTCAGCTTCTGCAGGCCGTACGTCAGTTTGCCCTCCTGCCCCCAGTTGCCGCCGGCGCCCAGGCCCCCCACGTAGAGTGCGCCGTCCGGGCCGAGGGTGACCTCGTTGACGCCGGCTTCCAGGCCCTGGGTGTGCCGGAACACCGCACCCTGGTACTGGCCCTCGACCTTGTCGAGGTAGACCCGCTGGAGGCCGCCGTAGGTCACGTCACCGATGACGAGTTGTCCCCGGTACGGCCCCTTCTTCAGCAGCACCGGCGTGGACGGGGAGTTGGCGATCTCGTTCTGCGGCAGCCAGGCGACCGGTCGGGTCACCGGGTTGTCGTCGAACGGGCCCGCCGGGGTGGTGTAGTGGTTGTGGAACCCGCCCTTCCCGATCTCGACGAGCTTGGACGCGGGCAGCCAGCCGCCCTGGTTGTCGGTGACGAGGACCTCGCCCTTCGGGCCCCACCCGATCCCGTTGGGGGTACGCAGCCCGCCGGCCAGGTACGTGATCTTCCCGGTCCCGGCGTTCACCTTGATCGAGGTGCCGCGGTTCGGCGCCGGCTGCGGCACCGTGGTGGCGCCGCCGTAGTTGATCGCGACCGAGAGGTTGAGGTGGAAGTAGCCGTCCCGGTAGAGCAGCCCGAAGGCGAACTCGTGGAAGTTGCCGCCCCACGGCCAGGTGGCGACCGTGCGACGGGTGTCCGCGACGCCGTCCCGGTCGGTGTCGCGCAGCGCTGTCAGCTCGTGTTTCTGGCTGACGTACACGGTGCCGTCGACCACCGCGACGCCCTGGGGTTCCCGCAGCCCGTCGGCGAACCTCCGGTAGGTCACCCGCTCGGGGCCGGTCCGGCCGGTGACACCCCCGACCACCCAGATCTCACCGGTCGCATTGTCGGTGCCGCCCCAGGTCGACAGCACCAGGTCTCCGTCGGGGAGGAACGCCATGCCGGTGACCTGCGGCTGGAACCCCTCGGGGCGGAGGTCGGTGAGGGTGTAGCCGGGGTGCACCCGGTCCAGCGGCAGCCCGTCGCCGGCCGAGTCGCTGGCACCCTCACAGTATTTCCAGCCGGGCGCGGTGACCCGGACGACGCCGGCGTCGGTGCTCAACGCCGAGGTCGGTACGAGTGCGAAGTCGTCGGCGCCGGGTGTCCGCCACTCGAGGCGCAGCACCTGGCCGCCGCCGTTGTCGAAGAACTCGACGAACAGCGGGTGCAGGCCGGCGGTCAGGGTGGCCGTTCCCTCCACGGAGGTCTCGCCGTGCAGGCCGTCGTGGTCGGCGACCCGCTGGCCGCCGATGGTCAGCCGTGACCCGTCGTCGCTGGTGAGCCGGAACGTGTACGTCCCGTCCACCGGCACGGTGAGGTTGGCGGTGACGTGGCTGATGAACCGGTCGGTCAGGCCGAACTCGTCGGTGCCGGTCCAGTTGATCTGCGGCATGAGCTTGTCGACGTTCGGCGTCTGTGCCGGCTTGAGGGTGCACAGCGCCGAGAGCGGGGTGCCCATGTCGTACGAGCGCAGGGTGACACCGGGTTCCTGGGGCGGTACATCGGCGGCGGACGCGGCGGGGGCGACGGCGACTCCGGCGAGCAGTGTCGCCAGCGCGGCACCCCCGGCCGCGAGTGCGACGCGACGGCGGCGCCGTCGGTTCGGTGCGGTCACGGTTCCTCCTGGTGAGCGCAGGTCCCGGCCGGGGAGGCGCGAGCCGATCTCCTCCCGTGGACCGGTTCGGTACGACCTCGTAACACCCAAGATCGATTGCCGACTTTACCACTTTCCATCGATCCAGCAGAAGTTTTGAATGAATGGATGAAAGTTGGGTCAGCGTGGCCCGCACCAGAGGTGATCCGCGTCCGAAGAGCGTGAAAGATGCACCTCACCTGGCCTCGGGGTGGACGGTCCGGATACGGGCGACGTTCTCCGCGAAGGTGTCGAGGCCCATCGCGGCCCGGCGTACGTCCACACCTTCCGGATTCTCGATCGGGAACGGCTGCCAACCGTTGCCCAGGTCGCAGAACTGTGTGCCGTAGACCTGCGGTCGACCTCGGATGATCCGTACGCGGTCCTCCAGCAGTGCGATGTCCGACAACCTGACCTCACCGGGACCAGCCTGCTTCATCAACTCCAGGCAGCGCTCCATGAAGTCGAGGTCGTCCGGGGCGTGCTGGGCTAGGAGCCACGCCGCCGTCGACGCCTCACCGCCGACCAACGACACCGTGGGCCACCCGATCTCGGCGACGATCTCCTTCAGACGTGCCGCGTTGGCCGGGTCGACCCCCACGTCCCAGGCGTCCCCGTCGGCCATGAAACGGACGCGCATCCGCTGGTCCGCGCCGGCCATGTCCAGCAGGTCGGCGGCGATGCGCCGGTACTCGTCCATCCGTCGACGGTAGAGAGTCCGGAGATGTTCCGGTGTCGCAGATCCGTAGGACCCGGGAGCGGGACCTCGCCGCGCCGTACCATCTGCCGGTGCGTATCAGGATCACGGCCGCGACGGCGGTCGCCGGAGTGCTGGCCGCCGTCGTACTCGCGGGTTGCGGCTCGTCGTCGGAGGAGCCGGCGGCAGGGCCGGCATGGGCGCCGGGTGCGGACATCACCCCGACCCCGACCGCCACCGCGTCGGTGCGGCCCTCCCCCACCGCGAGCCCGTCGCCGACCAAATCGGCCGCGTCGCTGCCCCGGCCGGGCAACCCGAAGGGTCGGGCCGAGGTGCCGGCCGAGGCCCGCGCGGAGGACACCCGCAAGCCGGACCGGGTGATCGGGAACGGTACGCCGGCCAGCTGCACCTCGGCGGCGGTGGTCTCGGCGGTCGCCAAGGGCGGGGTGATCACCTTCTCCTGCGGTCCCGCCCCGGTCACCATCACCATGAAGGCCACCGCGAAGATCCGGAACTCGACCGGTCCCCGGATCGTGCTCGACGGCGGCGGCAAGGTCACGCTCAGCGGCGGCGGCAAGCGCCGGATCCTCTACATGAACACCTGTGACCAGGCGCAGGGCTGGACCACCTCACACTGCCAGGACCAGGACCACCCGCGGCTCACCGTACAGAACCTGACCTTCGCGGACGGAAACTCCACCGGCGACCGGGTCGAGGGCGGTGGCGGCGGGGCGATCTTCGTCCGGGGCGGACGGTTCAAGGTGGTCAACTCGCGGTTCGTTCGCAACCGCTGCGACCAGACCGGCCCCGATCTCGGCGGCGCGGCGATCCGGGTGCTGAGCCAGTTCAAGGGCCTACCGGTGTACGTCGTGAACAGCACCTTCGGCGGCGCGTCCGGGCAGGGCGGCACGTGCGCCAACGGTGGCGCGCTGAGCAGCATCGGCGTCTCCTGGGTGGTGCTCAACAGCGTGCTGAGCCACAACAAGGCGGTCGGTCGGGGTGCCAACCCGGCCCGGGGCGGCACCCCGGGCGGCGGCAGCGGCGGTGCGATCTACACCGACGGCAACCGGTTCACCGTGACGATCGCCGGCAGTGTCGTCGAGAACAACCACGCCAACGAGGGCGGCGGTGCGATCTTCTTCGTCAGCAACGACCGGACCGGTACGATGACGATCAACGGATCGACGCTGCGCCGCAATCCCAGCGACGGCTTCGAGACGCGGGGCTTTCCCGGCATCTTCTTCCTCGGCGCCCGGAACCCGACCGTGACCGGCTCGACGCTCGGCTAGCACCCGCCGGCCCAACCGACCGACGCGGCCCCGACCGACCGTGGAGCAAGTCGTGCAGAACCGGCACCTCGTCCTGCTGGACACCGACATCGGCAACAACATCGACGACGCGGTCTGCCTCGCCTACCTGCTGGCGCAACCGCGCTGCGACCTGCTCGGCATCACCACGGTCAGCGCCGACCCGACCGCCCGGGCCGCGCTGGCCAGCGTGCTCTGCCGGGCCGCCGGACGGGACGTACCGATCCTGCCCGGCGCGCACCGGCCGCTGGTCGGTCCACCGCTGCAGGGACCGCCGCCGCAGGCCGCCGCGCTCGCCCGCTGGGACCACGAGACCTCGTTCCCCACCGGGGACGCGGTGGAGTTCCTGCGCCGGACCGTCCGGGCCCATCCGGGCGAGGTGACGCTGCTGGCCGTCGGCCCGCTGACCAACGTGGCCCTGCTCTTCGCGGCCGACCCGGAGCTTCCGTCGCTGCTGCGCGCCCTGGTCACGATGGGCGGCGCCTTCCACACCGTGCCCGGCCCGGAGTGGAACGTCCGCTGCGACCCCGAGGCCGCCGCCCGGGTGTACGCCACCCCGGTCCCGGTGCACCGCTGCGTCGGTCTCGACGTCACCACCCGGGTACGGATGGACGCCGACACGTTCCTGGCCCGGTGCGGCGCCCATCCGCTGCTGGCGGCCGTCGCCGACCTGGCCGGCTCCTGGTTCACCGAACGGCGGGCCGTCACCTTCCACGACCCGCTGGCCGCCATGACCATCGTCGCGCCGTCACTGTGTACCTTCGCCGCCGGCGAGGTGACGGTCGTCCGGGAGCCCGGTCCGGACTCCGGGGTCACGGTGTGGCAGCCGGACGCGGACGGCACCGGGCAGGGCCGGCACCAGGTCGCGGTCGACGTACGACCGAATGCCGTCCTCGACCACTACTTCGCGGTTGTCGACGCGTACCCGTCGACGCGGTCCGGCCGGTCGATGCCGTCGCGCTACCCGACACCGGGCGCGTTCCGACCGTTCGGCGAGGGTGCGGGCGGGCCGGACGGCGCGGCGATGGGCGGGCCGGAAGCGGGCCGGGCGCCCGAGCACCTGCGCCCCGCCCACCGGGGCGAGCCGGTCCTGCTCACCGTCGACGGGCACGACTTCCGGGTCCGGGTACGCGCCGACGAGCCGGGCACGTACGACTTCGAGTGGCTCACCGGACCACACGAGTACGGCTTCACCCTCGGCGGACCCGTCGAGCCGCGGATGGGCCGGGCCGAGATGGAGGAGGCCATCCGCGGCTTTCTCGCCGAGGTCGACCCGGCCACCGGCTACCTCGCGGAGTAGCCCTCACGCACACGACCCGGACGCGCTCGATGCCGATGCCGCGGGCTGCATCAGTACCTGGCTGCTCAACGGCGGCGATCTCGATGACTGGTGGTGGGAGGTTCTTGCCGCACGTGAGCAGGACCTCGCCCGAGTGGTACCGCAGTTGGCCGGCTACGAGAGGAGCCACTCCCAACGGCTGTCGGACATGACGGCGCTCGTCCTGGGTCCGCCTGACGACCTCGCTTCCTGGCACCCCTCACCGACGGCGCCCCGATCTGCCGCACACCGCCTGGCCCGGATCGTGTCGGGCCGCTGCGCACAGGACGGTCGCGCCGACCCGCGCACCTGTGACGGGTACGTCGTGCGTTCTGGGTCATCAGCCGATCGGATACCCGAAGGCGACGATCGGCTATTTCCATGTGCGACGGACACCCTGCGACGCTTAGGAAGGAGGCATGACCAACGAGCGGACCGTTCCCCTGCTGCCGTGCGCATCCATTGAGGTGATCTCAGCAAGGATCCGGGGGCGGTTCGGGATGACACGGGCGTACCGTCCATAGCGGACAGCTTTTGATAAGGACGTGGAGCCATCGGTAGACAGGTTCTTGCGACGGAATCGGTCT
>NZ_JBDPLT010000043.1:0-69679 GCF_039871775.1 Plantactinospora sp. B5E13 | reverse complement strand
GTGGAGCCCTGGTCACCTCGAGGTGACCAGGGCTCCACCGCCGACAGCCGGGGTGCCGCCGCCGGCTACCGCAGCCCGTTGGAGATGGCGCTGATCAGCTCACCGTTGGTGGTGTCGCCGGAGAGCTCCC
Source organism: Plantactinospora sp. B5E13 (assembly GCF_039871775.1). Taxonomy (NCBI): domain Bacteria; kingdom Bacillati; phylum Actinomycetota; class Actinomycetes; order Micromonosporales; family Micromonosporaceae; genus Plantactinospora; species Plantactinospora sp. B5E13. The sequence goes on along the minus strand of NZ_JBDPLT010000043.1, from coordinate 69,549 downwards.
AGAAGAAGGAGCCGCCCAGCCCCTGGCCCTTCGCGTACGACATCTTGCCGGCGATGGTCGCCGGGGTGTCGTAGCTCCACCAGTTGCTGCCGCACTTGGCGTACGCCGTACCGGCGATGGTGCCGGTGGTCGGGCAGGTGTTCTTCAGCACCTTGTAGTCCTCGATGCCCGCCTCGTAGGTGCCGGGTGCCGCGCCGGTCGCCGTACCGCCCGGGGTGGCCTGGGTGACGCCGGTCCAGCCACGGCCGTAGAAGCCGATGCCGAGCAGCAGCTTGCTGGCCGGAATGCCCTTGCTCTTCAGCTTCTGGATCGCCGCGTCGGACCAGAAGCCCTGTTGCGGGATTCCGGCGTACGAGGTCAGCGGCGAGTGCGGGGCGGTCGGGCCCTGCGCGGCGAACGCGCCGAAGTAGTCGTACGTCATCGGCATCAGCCAGTTGAGGTTGTTGATCGCACCGGCGTAGTCGGCCGCGTCGATCTTTCCGCCGTTGCTGCCGTCCGCGGTGATCGCGGCGGTGACCAACGCGGACGAGCCGAACCGGCTGCGCAGCGCGGAGACCACGTTCTTGAACGCGTTCGGGCCACTGGTGTCACAGGTGAGGCCGCAGGCGTTCGGGTACTCCCAGTCGATGTCGATGCCGTCGAAGACGTCCGCCCAGCGCGGGTCCTCGACCAGGTTGTGGCAGGACTCGGCGAACGCGGCCGGGTTCTGGGCGGCCTGGGTGAATCCGCCGGACCAGGTCCAGCCGCCGAACGACCAGATCACCTTGATGTGCGGGTACATCCGCTTGAGCTTGCGCAGCTGGTTGAAGGTGCCGCGCAGCGGCTGGTCCCAGGTGTCGGCGACCCCGTCGACGCTCTCCGCCGCCGTGTACGCCTTCTCGTAGTCGGCGTAGCTGTCGCCGATGGTGCACCGGCCGCCGGTGGTGTTGCCGAAGGCGTACATGATGTGCGTCAGCTTGCTGGCCGAGCCGCTGGTGTGGATGTTCCGCACGTGGTAGTTGCGGGCGTAGACGCCCCACTGGGCGAAGTAGCCGACCACCTTCTGGTCACCGGGCGGCGGCGGGTTGGTCACCGGCGGGGTGGTCGGGGGCGCCGTGGTCGGTGGCGCGGTCGTCGGGGTGGTGTTCGGCGGTGTGGTGGGTGGCGTGCCACCGCCGCCGCAGGAGGCGCCGTTGATGGTGCAGTTCGACGGCGCCCGGTAGCCGCCGGTGCCGACGTAGCCCCAGCTGAACGAGGCACCGGGGGCGATCGCCCCGGCCCAGCTCTTCTTGACCGCCGTGTAGCGGTTGCCGCTGCGGGTGACGTCGGCGTCCCAGAAGCTGCTGACCGTCGTGCCGGACGGCAGGTCGAACTCCACCCGCCAGGTGGCCACCGGGGCGTCGGTGCCGTTGGTGACGGTGACCCTGACCTCGTGGCCGGAACCCCAGTCGGAGGTGGCGGTGAAGCTGGTGGTGAGGTTGCCGGCGCCGAAGGCCGCGGTGACCGGGACCGTCGCGACGGCCAACACCGCCGCGACGCCGGCCCACATCGCCCGGCGGAGGGATCTTCCCATGGCGTCTCCCTTTATTCTTAGGAAACTTTCCATTTAACGTGAGGCGACGCTACTCACCGGCTCGCCGCTTCGTCAAGATGTCCATGTTTCGATTCCCGAGCGGCCCGATCACGCGCGGCCCGCCAACGGCCCACAGCGGCATCGGGGCCCACCTCGGCCCACGACCCGCCTGCCGGCTCAGACCTGGGCCTCCGGATCGATGCTGAGCCGACGCAACTCGACCTGCCGGCGGTCGCTGCTGATGTTCAACAGGTCACCCTCGCAGTGGTAGCTCGTCTGCCCCACAGCGGGGGACATCGGTATCCGCCAGTCCTCCCGACCGTTGATCCGGCCGATCATGGTGCCGCTGGCCCCGGTGCTCTGCACGAACATCTCGCCGTTGCCGGTTCGGAGCCGGAACCTCAGGTTGCCGCTGTTCACCACCTCGTAGCGCCGGCCCTCGTGCCGCCCGGTGCCGACGTCCCGCTTACCGAAGTCCGTAATGCCCCGGCCCTCCGGCCAGAACCGGCGGATCGCTCCGGACGACCGCAACCGGATGTCCGTACCCTTCCAGGAGAAATTAACCACGTTGGAACTCTCCCGCCAGGTGCCGACCAGGCAGGGGTCGATCGCCGACGAGGGCGTCGGGGATGGAGTCGCAGCCGCCGCCGGCGAGCCGGTCGCCGCGCCACCCGAGGCGTCCAGGCCGACCGGAGTGCCACCCCGGCCGCCCTCCTTCGCCGCCGGGTCGCCACCGCCCCGGTCGACCAGGAACGGCACCGCCAGCAGGGTCAGCACCATCACGAACACCGAGGCCACCGCCGCCCACCGGGTCCGCCGGCCCGTACCGGACCAGACGTCGCGGATCCGCCGCCCGCCAGCCCCTACCGGACCACCGACCGTGCCCGGTGCGGCGACGACCGCCACCCCTTCCTCGGCCGCGGCGTCGGCCGTCGGCACACCAGTACGACCGGCGGCCGGCCCGGGGTACGCGTGCAGGCTCCCCTCGGCCACCGCCAACTCCGGCTGCTCCACGGTGCTCGGTGCGACGCCCAGCCGCTGGTGCAGCAGCGTACCGACCAGCGGCATCCGGCTGGCCCCGCCGACCAGGTACAACCCGGCGAGGTCGGCCGGATCCACCCCGGCGTCCCGCAGCGTGGCCCGGGCTACCGTGACCGTCCGGTCGAGGATCGGCCGGGCGAGCTGCTCCACCTGCTCCCGGCCGAAGGGCACGTCCGTGTCGAAGAGCGGCACGTGCACCAGCACGCTCGTCGAGTACGAGAGGATCTCCTTGCCGGCCCGGATGTCGTCCCAGAACGCCCGGCTCAGCCGCCGATCACCGGCGCCGGCCGGCTGGCTCAGCCGGGCCCAGGTGGCGGCGTCCCGCCCCGCATAGGTCGCACCGACATAGGCCATCATCGCCGCGTCCACGTCCAGCCCACCGGCGTCGGCGAGCCCGTCGGTGCGCAGCACCGCAAAGCCGGTGCCGGTGTTGCGGACCACCGAGGCGTCGAAGGTGCCGGCGCCCAGGTCGTACACCAGCACGCAGGAGCCGTTCGGCACGGTCCCGCCGTGCACCGCGACAAAGTGGTGCGCGGCGGCGACCGGCTCGGGCACCAGCGTCACGTCCGGGAACACCGCGTTCGCCGCCGCGAGCAGGACGTTACGTCGGGCCCGCCGCCAGCCGGCCGGGTACGTCAGCACGGTGTGCGGCACGGGCCGGCCGGCGGTTCGACCCGCCTCCTCAGCTACCCGGCGCAGTACGGCGGTGATCAGCTCCTCGACCGGTACCATGACCGGTCCGCCAGCGTCGTCGGCGCGGCCGAGCAGCACCGTACCGTCGTCGACGCACCGTTTCGGGTACGGTTCGAAGCGCTCCGGCTGGGCTCGGGCCGCATGTACGGCTGTCCGGCCAACGACGATCCGCCCGTCCGGGGCAGCGAAGACGGCAGAGGCCAGCAACGGCGAGCCGTCGAAGAGCAGGGGTCGGACCCGCCCGTCGGGCCAGCGCAGCACGGCGACGGTGTGCGACGTGCCGAAGTCGACGCCGAGCCGGAAGTCGTTTGAACCGGTACCCGCACCGTCGTCGCCCACTGGGTCAGGATAGAAGCGGCATGCCAGCCGGGTTGTCACCATGCCGGTCGATCCGCCCGGCAGCCCACCGCCGCCCGGGCAGCCCACCGCGGACGACGCCCGGCGTCAGGGCTGCCGGATCGCCTCGCCGGCGATCTCGATCTGCACGGTCCTGCCCACCAGGACCCCGCCGCTCTCCAGGGCCACGTTCCAGAGCAGCCCGTAGTCCTCGCGCTCGATCTCCGCCGTCGCGCTGAACCCGAAGATGTCCTGACCGTACGGGTCCCGGCGGGCACCGCCGAACTCCACCCGCAGGTCGACCGCCCGGGTGACGTCCTTCACCGTCAACTCGCCGGTCAGCAGGAAACGGCCCGACGTACGGTCCGACTGCTCCAGGACGCTCGGCACCTCGGCCCGGCGGCTCAGCCGGTTGCCCCGCAACCGGGCCCAGAAGAAGATCGCGTCGTTGCGGTCCTGCTCCCACCTGATCCCGGTGCTGCGGTACTCGAGCGTCGGATACCGCTCCACGTCGAGGAAGTCGGGACTGCGCAGATGGGTGTCCCGATCGGTGTGACCGGTGGTGAGGCTCGCCGACCGCATGCTCGCGGTCACCCAGGACTCCGTCGGGTCGTCCGCCACGACGATGCTCGCGGTCGCCTCGCTGAACTCGCCGCGTACCGGACTGACCATCATGTGCCGGGCCAGGAAACCGACCCGTTTGTGCGCGGGGTCGAGAAGGTAGGTGCCGGCAGCCGGAATGGTCATGCCATTCCAGGAGCGCGTGGCGGTGCCGCTCATCATTGTGCCTTTCCCCCGAATGGTTCCGGGCGTCACCGGGTCCGACTGCCTGGTGTGGGACGCCGCCCGAGCAGTGGTCGAACGTTCGGGACCGGTCCAGCATAGGGACGCTCCGAGCTGCCCCCGAATCCCGTTGCCGTACTTATCCCGGTCCGGGTGCGGGGCGTGACGATTCTCACCGCAATGGGGAGACCACCGTTTCATAGCCGTATTCGCATCGCTTCACCAATACGGCTCGGACACGTCAGGAATCGGAATGGGTGGCCTGGCGCGAGGGCTCGGGGCCGTGGCGCGGAGATCAGAGCCAGCCTCGCTCGTGCGCCTGCCAGCCGAGTTGGAGCCGGGAGCGCGAACCGGTCCGCTCCATCAGCGCCTGCACCCGACGTACGACGGTCCGCCGGCTGATCCCGAGCCGGGCACCGGCCGCCTCGTCGGTGAGACCGGCGACCAGCAGGACGAGCAGGTCCCGGTCCTCGGCCGAGATCCCGCCGACCTCCGCCGCCGACACCGGACCGCCCGCCGGCAGCGGCGTCGCCTGCCGCCACACCGTCTCGAAGAGCGCCACCAACGCGTCCAGCAGACCGCACGGGTGGACCAGCAACGCCGCGTCCTGCGCCGAGGCGGTCCAGGAGAGCGGCAGCAACGCCAGCTTCCGGTCCGCGACGGCGAGCTTGGTGGGCAGCGAGGCAGCCAGCCGGGCCTGCTCGCCGGCGCGGATGTGCGCGGCGGTGGTGGCGACGAACTCGGGGTCGGTCAGCGCGGTGCTGTCGTACACCGCCCGGTAGGTCACCCCGGCCGCCTGCTGCTCCAACTGGACCGCGTTCACCCCGCTGGTGGCCGCGTACGGGGGCGCCACCAGGACAAGCATCTCCCGTCCGGCGGCCCGTTGCACCCGGTCGAAGGCCCGACCCACCGCCGCCCGACCCGAGACGATCTCGATGAGTTCCTCGGTACGCCGGTCGCTGGCCCGGCCCTGCGCCTCGGCGGACAGCCGGTGTGCCGCCTCCCGGGCCAGCTCCAGTTCCGCGTACCGTCGACGGATCAGCTGCTCGACGGCGAGTTCGGGCGGCACCGGCACGACCCGGTCGCCGGGCGGCGGGGTCCGGTGCACGAACCCCTCACGTTCCAGGGTGGCGACGACCCGGCGGACCCGGGCCTCGGGCAACCCGACCCGGTCCGCGAGATCCACCAGGTGGGACGCGCCGTGCCGGATCAACGCCAGGTAGGTGGACTCCTCCACCGCGCTCAGTCCGGCCGATCTCAGCACGGGTCGAACCTCCTGGCGCATCCGCGCGGGTCAGCCGCTCGACACACTGTCCAGTCCGTCCTGGCACAGCTGCGCCCACTGTAGATCCTGCACCGACGCCACCCCTCGGGCAGTGGCCGTGACCAGCGTTGTCACGCTTGCCCGACCAGCGAGCCAACCGGACTGCGGTAACGATTGAATCACTCTGCGTGGCAGGCTTGCGGAGCCGGGCCGCCGGTCGCGAACCTGGGGCGGCACCGGCCCGACCGAGCCCCACTCGCGACCACCGCCTCCCGCGCCCCGCCTCGCGGCCACCCCGGCCCGGACGGACCCCCAGTGCGACGTCCCGGGCCCCCGGGCCGTTACCTTGCCCGGCGCACGGTGCCCGGCACGCTCAGGAGGCGAGATGACAGAGATCCCACAGCTGATCCGGATCCCACGGCAGGTCGGCGCGGTGGCCGCCGCTCTGGTGCTCGGTGCCGGGTTGACCACGGTCGCCGCCGGCCCCGCCGGGGCCGCCGCCCCGGTCGGCTACGTACGACTGGCCCACCTCTCCCCCGACACCCCGGCGGTCGACGTCTACCTCGGCGCCGAGTCCGAATCGGCCGAACCGCAGGTGTTCAAGGCGGTCGGCTACGGGGTGCTGTCGCCGTACCTGCCGCTGCCGGTCGGCCCGTACGCCGTGGCGATGCGCAGGGCCGGAGCACCGGCCAGCGACCCGCCGGTGCTGACCGAGAGCGTCTCGGTGACCGCCGGCAGGGCGTACACCGTGGCCGGGGTGGGCCGCTACGCCGAACTCGGGCTCAAGGTACTGGAGGACGACCTGAGCGCCCCCGCGGACGGCCGGGCCAAGGTACGGGTCGTCCAGGCCTCGGTCCGGGCGCCCGTGATCGACGTGTCGGTGGCGGACGGGCCGCGCATCGCCGACGCCGTGCAGTTCGCCACCACCACCCCGTACCAGCAGGTGGAGCCGGGACGCGCCACGCTGCGACTGGCCGGCACCGGAGCCGAGCCCACCACCACCGCCGTGTCGCTGCGCGACGGAACCGTCTACTCGCTGCTGGTGCTCGACGCGAAGCGGGGTGGGCTGACCACCGAACTACGGGTCGACGCCCGGGGAGGTGTGGTCGTACCGGCCGGCGGTGTGGACACCGGGGCCGGCGGGACTGCCGGAGCCGGCGGCTCGTACCCGACGGGGTCCGCGCTGGTCGCGTTCGGCGTGTTCCTGCTCGCGGCGACCGGGCGGTACGCGCTACGACGGCGTACCCGCAGCTCGTGACCGTCGGTTCGGGCATTCACCGCCCGGCGTCGGCGCCGGGCGGCGACCGCCGACGCTCCGGGGCGGTTCGCCGCCCGGACGTCGGCGGCCTGCTGCTCTGCCTGGCACTCGGCGCCGGCCTCGCGGTCACCCTGGCCGGGGACGGCGGGCCGGTCCCGGCACCGGCGGCCCCGCCGACCCGACTCGCGGCCTGCCCGCCGGCGTGCGCCCCGGCCGCCTGCGGGCCGGCGTGCGAGACCGGGGCGGCCACCGAGACCCGGGCGGCCGCCGCTGCCGGCGACACCGCCGCCCGGCCCGCCGAGCCGGCGCCCAGCGGACCGCCGACCCGGGTACGGATCCCGCGGATCCGGGTCGACAGCACGCTGGCCGGTCTGCGGCTGGACCGGACCGGCCGGCTCCCCCCACCGGCGGCCTTCTCCGAGGCCGGCTGGTACGCCGACGGTGTGGTCCCCGGCGACGTCGGTCCGGCCGTCCTCGCCGGGCACGTCGACTCGAAGACCGGCCCGGCGGTCTTCCACCGGCTGGCGGACCTGGAGCCGGGCGACCTGGTCGAGGTGCGCCGGGGCCACCGCTGGCTCCGATTCCGGGTCACCGGCAGCAGCCGACACGCCAAGGCGGAGTTCCCGACCACCGTGGTGTACGGCCCCACCCCCGGGCCCGAGCTACGGCTGATCACCTGCACCGGACGGTTCGACCGGCCCACCGGGCACTACCGGGACAACCTGGTCGTCTACGCCGTCGCCGAGCTGCCCGTGGTCCTCACCGACTCCGCTGCCGGCTGACCCGGGTCCGGCTCAGACCGGGCGCCGCCCCTGGAAGCCGCACTCCACCCGGTGGTACCAGCCCACGTCGCCGTCGCCCTCCAGCCAGCACCACACCACCGGCCGGCCGTCCCGTTCGCCGGGGAAGTCGAGCAGCACCGGGGCGAGCCCCTTGACCTGGATGTCGTGCCCGGTCAGCTCCTCCAGGATGCCGAAGATCCGCGCCTCCAGGCTCTTGACCTCGGCCAGCCCGCCGACCGGACGACCGGCACGCCCGGTCGGGCCGTTGTCACGCTCGGCCGGGCCGGCGCCACGTTCGGCCAGGTCCACCCGCAGCTCGGCGAGGTCGGCACGGAGCCGGACGAGCTCGTCGATCCGGGGACGGAGCGTGGCGATCAGATGCCGCGCCTGGGCAAGAGTGAACACATCGAACAGTATCGGGCACGGACGCTCGCCGGCCGACGATGGAGCGGCAACTTCACCGCCTGGCAACAGCCCTCTTACCGGGCCGTGCGGATCCGATCATCGTGCGGGGCGGAAACCCCGCTCACTCGTTCTGCGCGGCGATCTCCCGGGCCCGGTCCCGGGCCGCCTCGAGGGCGGCGAGCAGCGCGGCCCGGACGCCGTGGTTCTCCAGCTCCCGGATCGCCGAGATGGTGGTCCCGGCCGGTGAGGTCACCGCCTCCCGGAGCTTGACCGGGTGCTCACCGGAATCCCGCAGCATGGTCGCGGACCCGATGGCGGTCTGCACGATCAACTCGTGGGCCACCTGGCGGGGCAGACCGAGCAGGATCCCGGCGTCGACCATCGCCTCGACCAGGAGATAGAAGTAGGCCGGCCCGGAGCCGGAGAGCGCGGTCACCGCGTCCTGCTGCGCCTCGGGGACCCGGATCGTCGCGCCGAGCGGCCGGAACATCTCCTCGGCCAGTTCCAGGTGGGCGCCGGTGGCGTGGGAGCCGGCCGAGATCGCCGTCATCGCCTGGTCGACCAGGGCCGGGGTGTTCGTCATCACCCGGATCACCGGAGTCCCCTCCGGCAGCCGCCGGGCGAAGAAACTCGTCGGCAGGCCGGCGCAGAGCGAGATCAGCAGTTTGTCGGCCGGCACCTTCGGCCCGATCTCGTCCAGCAGCGCGTCCGCGTCCTGCGGCTTGACCGAGATGGCCAGGACGTCCGCCTCGGCCACCGCGACCAGGTTGTCGACCACCGGTACGCCGTACCGGGCGGTGATCTCCTCGGCCCGGGCCGGACGGCGGGTGGTGGCCAGCAGCCGGTGGGCCGGCCAACCCGCCCGGAGCAGTCCGGAGAGCATCAGCTCCCCGATCTTCCCGGTGCCGATCACGGCAACCGTATGCGCTCCCGGCGCCATCGCCTCTCCTCAGGTACGAGCCGTCACCGATCGTCGGTGGGTGGACGCGGGTCGGGCGGCCCGCCGTACCCCGGCGGGCCACCCGTCCACGTACGGCGTCAGCTGCCGAAGAAGACCTCGGCCTCGGTGTACCGCTCCAGCGGTACGGTCTTGAGCTCCTTGGTCGCCTCGACCAGCGGCACCCGGACGATGTTGGTGCCCTGCATCGCGACCATCTTGCCCCAGTCGCCCTCGTTGACCGCGTCGATCGCCTGCAGACCGAGCCGGGTGGCGAGCACCCGGTCGAAGGCGGTCGGGGTGCCACCGCGCTGGATGTGCCCGAGGACGACCGTCCGGGCCTCCTTGCCGGTCTTCGCCTCCAGCTGCTCGGCCAGCCACTGGCCGATGCCGCCGAGCCGGACGTGGCCGAACGAGTCCAGCTCCTGGTTCTGCAGGACCATCTGGCCCTCCAGCGGCTGGGCGCCCTCGGCGACGACCACGATCGGGGCGTACTGGTGCTGGAAGCGCTTCTCGACGTACCCGGCGACCTGGTCGACGTCGAACGGCCGCTCCGGCAGGAGGATCACGTTCGCGCCACCGGCGAGGCCCGCGTGCAGGGCGATCCAGCCGGCGTGCCGGCCCATCACCTCGACGACCAGGGTGCGGTGGTGGCTCTCGGCCGTGGTGTGCAGCCGGTCGATCGCCTCCATCGCGATGTTGACCGCGGTGTCGAAGCCGAAGGTGTAGTCGGTGGCACCGAGGTCGTTGTCGATCGTCTTCGGTACGCCCACCACCTGGACGCCGAGCTCGTGGAGCTTGGTCGCGACGCCGAGGGTGTCCTCGCCGCCGATCGCCACCAGGGCGTCCACGCCCTGCTCGGCGAGGTTGCTCTTGATCTGCTCGACGCCGCCCTCGATCTTGAAGGGGTTGGTCCGGGAGGAGCCCAGGATGGTGCCGCCACGCGGCAGGATGCCCCGGACCTCCGCGATGCCGAGTGGCTTGGTCAGCCCCTCCAGCGGGCCGCGCCACCCGTCACGGAAGCCGACGAATTCGTGGCCGTAGGTGGCGACGCCCTTGCGCACCACCGCTCGGATCACCGCGTTCAGACCCGGGCAGTCACCACCACCGGTGAGCACGCCGATACGCATGATCTGCTCATCCTCCTGGAGCCTTCGATTAAGCCCGTTCAGCCCCAGGGTCGAAGTCGTCAGACCGTCGCGGCACCGTTGCCGGCCCGGGGCGGGCCGTCATTGCGCACTGTAGTCGTCGGCCGGGAGGCAGGCCAGCGCGCCCCGTCAGGCGTCACCGGGGGATCACAAAAAGGTCATCTTGATCTTGCGTCGGCCGAGTGCATCGCCCGCCAGCGGGCGAGGTTGTGCCGGGCGTCGACGAGCGCGTCGTGCCGCCCGGAGGCGTCCGGCAGCGGCGGGCGCCCCCGGTCCTCCCAGCGCTGCCGGAGCTCCTTGGTGAACCGGGGGATCTCCCGGGGCAGTGCCGGCATCGCCCCCCACAGCTGGGCCAGTGCCACGTGGTCGTACGCCGCGTACCAGGCCCAGAGTTCGAGCTGCTCGTCCGGCCGGTCCCGGATCGGCTCGACCAGGAAGTCGTAGAGCTCGTCGCGGATCCGCGCCCGGGAACGCCAGGCCCGGTCCCCCGGCGAGGGCAACTTGTCGAGGACGTGGCGCCGCACCCACGGCACCGCCCGGGAGTCGTCGAACTCGGTGGAGATCGCGTAGAACTCGCGCCCGTACTCGTCGACGACACCGATCGACACCAGGTCGACCAGCCGGCCGTCCTCGATGAACTCACAGTCGTAGAAATAGCGGTAGACCATCACCACCATCCTCGCCCATCCCACCCGCCCGGGGCGGCCCGGGGGCGGGTTCGACCCGCCGGGGAACCGGGCGGTGGGGTCGCCGGGCGGGGCGGAGCGGTCGGGAGCATGCCGGATCCGCGCTCCCGCACCGTGGCCGGCCGGCGGAACGGGCACCACCCGGCCGGCCACGGATCCCGCCCCCTGGACCCGCCTCGCCCCCGTCCGGCCCCCGTCCGACGGCGGATCCGCCACCAGAATCGGGGCCGGTCAGCGACAGAACTGTCACAGAAGTGATTTGAGGGGTGTACAGCAAGCGACAGGGCCGTCATGATCTGATGTGTACCGCTGCCGGACTCCTACCGGTATCAGTTTCACCTTGCCACTTCGGGCGGTTGCGGGTCGCCCGGGGGCAATACTGGTTATCCACCGGGGAGGGGTTGAGCCGTGGAGGTTCGCCTGCCTGAGCCGGGCGACGCCCTCACCGGCGTCGACATGTTCGCCGGCCTCGAGCCCGAGGTGCGCCAACGGGTCATCGCCGCGGCGGTCCCCCGTACCTATCGCAAGGGCCAGCTGCTGTTCGTCGAGAACGACCCCGGCGAGTCGCTCATCGTGCTCCGTCGTGGGGCGGTGGCGGTGTTCCGCACCGCGCCGACCGGCGAACGGGCCGTACTCAACGTCATCCGTCCCCCGGACGTGCTCGGCGAGGTCTCGCTGCTGGACGCCTCCACCCGCTCGGCGTCCGCGGAGGCCATCGAGGACTGCACCGCCCTGGCGCTGTCCCGGGGTGCCTTCATGGAGCTCGTGCACTCCAACCCGCGCATCCTCGACGCGGTCATGCGGTCCCTCGGTGGACTGATCCGCCGGCTGACCGAGCAGAACGCCGACCATGTCTTCCTCGACCTGCCGGGTCGGGTGGCCAAGACACTGGTCCGACTGGCCGGCGAGAGCCAGGCGCCGATGATCACGATCGAACTCAACCAGAGCCAGCTCGCCGAGATGGCCGGCGGCTCGCGGCAGAGCGTCAACCAGGCGATCGGCTCGTTCGCCAGCCGGGGCTGGCTGCGTACCGAGGGGCGCCGGATCGTAGTCACCGACGTGGCGGCGCTCCGCCGCCGGGCCGGCATGGCCGACCGCTGAGCTCACCCGCGGAGACCTCCCCACCCCCGGAGATCCACACTTCGGACGTGCCCGACCGGACGCCCCGTGAACGGTCGACCCGTCCCCGGCACGCCCGGTCGTCGCCCCGGCCTCCGGAACGTCCTCCGACGCGTTCGGCGACCGGGATCAGGTCGGACCCAGCCAGTCCGTCCCCTCCTTGCCACCGCCCGTCGAGCCCGAATCGGCACTCTCGCCGCCGACGATGCCCGCCGCCTGAAGCTTCGCCAGGGTGGCGGCGTCCACGTCGATCATGTCTCCCGAGGCGTGACCGACACCATCGCCGTCGGTCCATTCCTTTTCCAGTCGGACGTACACCATTGTCCATCTCTCCCTGATATTCACCGATCGGTCGGCGCCAATGACTGTATCGTGGATCTCCAGTGGTGGACTGTCCGCTAGCCAACAGCCCGGTTCCCGACAGCGGCGTCGGGCGGTGATACTCGGCGGGGCGATTCCGCCGGCTCCGGCCCGACACTGGGGACCGACCGGCGGCGGTCGACCGGCCCGTCCCGACCGGAGCCCGCCACCCCGGCAGTACACACTCCACTTCGAGGCTGTAGGAGGACGGCATCTCCGCTCCCTGTACGACATGCGGCCGGACCGCCGCAGCCGGCGACCGCTTCTGCGGCGGCTGCGGGACCGAACTCGCCCCGGCCTGCACCCAGTGCGACCGGCCGCTCGCCCGGGACGCGGCCTTCTGTACGGCCTGCGGCACCCCCCGCCCCGGTCAGCCGGTGCGTCGGTCGACGGTGGGCCAGGAGGACCGCCGACGGGTCAGTGTGCTCTTCGTCGACCTGATCGACTTCACCCCGTACGTCGAACGCGCCGATCCGGAACTGGTCCGGAAGATGCAGACCTCGTTCTTCTCGGCGGCCCGGCGGGTCATCGGCCACTACGGCGGGGTGGTGGAGAAGTACATCGGCGACGCGGTGATGGCGCTGTTCGGCGCCCCGGTGGCGACCGAGACGGACGCACTGCGCTGCGTACGCGCCGGTCTGGAGCTGCAGCGGGTGCTGACCCGGCTCACCCCGACCGGCGCCGACCACCTGCGGTTCCGGGTCGGGGTGGCCACCGGTGAGGCGCTGGTCGACGTGGCCGCCGCCCGGGACGGCGGGCAGGCGATCGTCGCCGGGGACGTGGTCAACACCGCGTCCCGGATGCAGTCGGTGGCCCCGCCCGGCGGAGTGCTGGTCTGCGGCAACACGTACGCGTTGACCCGGGACGCGATCCGGTACGACGCGCAGGACCCGGTGCTCCTGCGTGGCCGGTCCACGCCGACCGAGGTCTGGCTGGCGCTCGCCGCCGTACTGCGGCAGCCGCCGGACCGCGAGTCAGACACCACCCCGCTGATCGACCGCGAACACGAACTGGGCCTGCTGGTCAACGCCCTGCACCGGTCCATCCGGGACCAGCTGCCCCAACTGGTCACGGTGCTCGGGCACGCCGGGATCGGCAAGAGCCGGCTGGTCCGGGAACTGTTCCGGCACACCGAACGGCTCACCGACCAGCCGGTCACCTGGCGGACGGGCCGGTGTCCGCCGTTCGGCGAGAACGTCACCTTCGCCGCGCTGGCCGACATCGTAAAGGCCGAGGCGGGGATCCTGGACACCGACCCGGCCTCGGTGGCGGCCCGACGCCTGGAGGCGACCCTCGACGAACTGGTCGGACCCGGCGAGGCGGGCCGGCTGGTCGACGCGCTCCGCCCGGTGGTCGGTCTGCCCGGTCCCACCCTGCCGGCCGAGGAGTCCGAGTCGGCCTGGCGCCGCTTCCTGGTCGCGCTCGCCGCCCGACAGCCGACGGTGCTGGTCTTCGAGGACCTGCACTGGGCGGACGAGGCGATGCTCAACTTCGTGGAGCTGCTCGGGGCGTACGCCCAGAACGTGCCGTTGCTGCTGCTCTGCACCTCCCGGCCGGAGCTGGTCAAGCGGGAGCCGAGCTGGGCGGGGACGATCACCGCCTCGCTGACCATCAGCCTGCCGCCGCTTCGGGACACCGCCATCGCCTCGCTCTACGGCCACATCTTCGGCCAGGCGGCGTTCTCGACCGACATGCTCAACCCGCTGGTCGAGGTCGCGGACGGCAACCCGCTCTACGCCCACGAGTACGTCCGGATGCTGATGGAGCAGGGGGCGCTGCGCCAGTCCGGTCGGGGCTGGTCGCTCGAGAAGCGGCACGACCTGCCGATGCCGGAAAGCGTGCACGCGGTCATCGCCAACCGGGTGGACCTGCTCGACGGCCCGGACCGCGCGGTGCTGCTGGCCGCCTCGGTGGTCGGCATGCAGTTCTGGCCGGGTGCGGTCGCGGCCGCGCTGGGGCAGCCGGTCGAGGCGGTCGACCGGGCGCTGCGCCAGCTGGAGCAGCGGGACTTCGTCCACGAACAGCCGTCGTCCACGATGGCCGGACAACCGGAGTTCCGGTTCCGGCACGTCCTGGTCCGGGACGTCTGCTACCAGCGGCTGCCGCGTACCGAACGGGTGGCCCGGCACGAACGCACCGCCGAGTGGTTGGACAGCATGTCCCGGGGCCGGGACACCGACCTGGCCGAGGTGCTGGCGCACCACCGCTGGGCGGCGCACGAGATCGCGCACACCCTGGGCGTGGCGACCGACCGGTACGCCCCGCCGGCCCGGGACGCGCTGCACCGGGCGGCCCGCCGGGCGTACGCGTTGCACGCGCTGGACGTGGCGGCCAACCACGCGGCCCGGGCACTCGGGCTGGCCGACGACACCGATCCGGTCGGCCGGCTGCGGCTGGAGCTGCTGAGCACCGAGATCTCGTACTTCCGGGACGGCAACAACTTCCTCGCCGGCGGCGGCACCGAGCAGTTGCACACCCTGGCGGAGCGGCTCTTCGCGTACGGCGAGAACGGCGACGCGGCCCGGGCCTGGACACTGCTCGGGCAGGCCGCCTGGCTGCGAGCCGACCGGTCCGGCGCACTGTCCTGTCTGGACCGGGCCGTCGAGCTCTTCGACGCGTTGCCGGACACCGCGCAGAAGGCGGACGCCTACGCCGAACTGGGCCGGCTGCACATGCTCAACTACGAGCGCGATCCGGCGATCGCGGCGGCCGGCGCGGCGGCCGACATCGCCGAACGGCTCGGACTGGTGGAGACCCAGGCCAACGCCCGGATCACCGTGGCGACCGCCCGCTACCAGGCCGGTGACCCGGCCGGCCTGGACGAACTGTACGAGATCCACCGGCTCTGCCAGACCCACCAGCTCCTCGCCTGGCCCCGGGCGGTACAGAACCTCGCGTACGCGGTCCGGGAGGAGGGCGACTGGATCCGGTCCGGCGAACTCGTCGCCGCCTGTCCCGCCCTCACCCGGGGCGAGACGCTCGCCACCGGTGGCTCCGGCGACGCCATGCGGGCGTACTGCGAGGGTGAGTTCGGCCGGCTGCTGACCGTCGCCGACGCGTTCGTCGACACCCCGGCCGGTCGGTGGGACATGCAGGTACGTGGGGTGCGCGCCTGTCTGCGGGTGCTCCGCGACGAGCCGGTGCCCGGCGAGGCGGCAATCGACGACGTCACCGACGCCCTGGAGACCGCCCGGCGCAGTGGCTTCCACCGGCTGCACTGGACGGTACTCGGGCTCGGCGCGCTCTGCCGGGCCCTGCAGGAACGCCGGCAGGAGGCCGCCGACCTGCTCGACGAACTCGCCGGGTCGTGGTCGGCGGTGCCCGCCCTGGCCAGCGGGGAGTGGATGCCCGCCGCCGCGTACGCCGCCGCGCTGGCCGGCCGCGGATCGGCGGTACGGGTCCGGGGCATGCTCGACCGGGTCACCCACCACACGCCGTGGGTGGAGGCGGCGCTGCGTACCGTCACGGCGGCGTCGGCGAGCGCGGACGGCGAGCACGGTCGGGCGGGGCAGCTGTACCTCGCGGCGGCGGAGATCTACGCGGGAATCCCGGACGTGACCGACCGGATGCTCGCCCTGGCGCTCGCCGCCGGTGAGCTGCGGCTGGCCGACCGGCCCGCGGAGGCGGAGATGGCGCTCGCCGAGGTACGCGCCTTCGCGCTGCGGAACCGGGCGCCCGGTCTGCTCCGGCTCGGGCCGGGCCCGACCGCGCCCGGCAGCACGCCGGTACTCGCCTCCTGACCGGTCCGGCCGGACCCAGACTGCCGACCGGCCCAGGCCGCGGACCCGCCCGGCTCGACCACCGGCCGCCGCACCGGACGGTGTACCGGGGGGCTCAGGCGGCGATCGAACCGCCCGTCGACTCGACGGACGATCCGCTCGCCGCCGTGGCCAGCGGCTGGTTCTTGATCTTCTGCGCGTAGATGTCGACGTACTCGCGCCCGGAAAGTTCCATCAGCTCGTACATGATCTCGTCGGTGATGGCCCGCTCCACGAACCGGTCGCCGGCCATCCCGGCATAGCGGGAGAAGTCGAGGGGACGCCCGAACCGGATCCGCACCCGCTTGATCTTCGGGATCAGCTTGCCCGGCGGCTGGATCTCGTCGGCGTTGAGCATCACCACCGGAATGACCGGGGCGCCGCTCTCCAGCGCCAGCCGGGCCACCCCGGTCTTGCCCCGGTACAGCCGACCGTCCGGCGAACGGGTCCCCTCGGGGTAGATTCCGGCCAGGTTGCCGGCCCGCAGCACCGCGAGCTGGGTGTCCAGCGCCGCCTGGGCGGCCCGCCCACCGGACCGGTCCACCGGGATGGTGCCGGTGCCGACGAAGAACATCCGGATCAGGGCACCCTTCAGCCCCCGGCCGGTGAAGTATTCGGCCTTCGCCACGAAGGTCACTTTTCGCTTGACCATCAACGGCATGAAGATCGAGTCGGAGAACGACAGATGGTTGCTGGCCAGGATCGCCGGCCCCGTGTCGGGCACGTTCTCCCTGCCCTCCACCAGCGGCCGGAAGATCAGCCTCAGCCAGGGCCCGAGGATGACGTACTTCATCAGCCCGTACAGCACCGCTGTCCTTCCCGAGCGTCTCCGCGGGTCCCCACCTGCCGGGCGACCGCCCGGCAGACCGCCGGAACGTCGCCGCGCCCGGCCGTCGGCCGTGGCGGGATCTGTCGGTCATGAGCCTACGAAGCGGGTACGGCACGCCACAACGCACTCCCGGAACCAGTGCCCGCCGTGTCACGATTCAGTGCACGGCATGTGGGGCCAACGGGCGGCAGGAGCACCGTGGGTGCCACGGGCCGGTAGGGAGGGTGTCGGAGTGACAGCGGGAGGGGCCCGTCGGGGACGACGGGACAATGGCCTGGAGGCGACGGAGTACGCGATCGCCGGCGACGTGGACCCGCGGCTCGGCGAACACCTGCTCGACGTGCTCGCCGCCGGGGGCATCGCCGCCTACCTGCAACCCTCCGCCGACCTCAACCCGGTGACCCGGACCACCACGATGCCGCCCCGGCCCGTCGACCGGCTGTACGTCGACCGCAGCCACCTGGCGACCGCCCGGGACTACCTGACCCAGCTGACCGACGAGGAGCCGACGGGCCGGTCGTCCGCGCCGCTGCCCGGCCAGCCGTCGTCGCCGGCCGCCGACCCGGACGTGGAGGCCGAGTGGGCCCGGATCGTCGCCGGCTACCACACCGAGGTCGCCGCCGACGCCCGCTCGTGGCCGGCCGCAGAGGACGTCGCCGAAACCGGGGCGGCCGAACCGGGAGGCGTCGCGACGGCACCGCGTCCCGGGCCCGACGCGCCGCTACCGGCCGGTCCGGGTGGCCGCCGGCTCCCCTCGGCCGCCGACATCTCCGGCATCTCGGTCGGCCGCGACGAGCCGTCGCTGCTCGACGGCCTCGACACCTTCGGCACGGACCTGCCCGACGAGGCCGAGGAGGAGCGGTACGTCCCACCACCGCCGCCTCCGCTGCCCCGGCTGTCGAAGTACGCGGTGATCGGGGTCCTGGCGATCGCCGCCGGCTTCGCGCTCTTCCTCTTCCCGTCGCTGCTCCCGCTCGGCCGCGGAGTCACCACCCTGTTCGGCTTCGCCGGGATCCTCGGCGGCTTCGTGACGCTGATCTGGCGGCTGCGGCCCGGCGACGACGACGATGACGACCCGGACGACGGCGCCGTGGTGTGAGCCGGACGACAGATCCGTCGGCGCCCGCCACCACCGCGGCTTTCTGCCCCGTACCGTCCAGATCGCGAGATTCATCGCCCTGTGGTGTTGGCACGTAACCATCGCGTAATTTCGCATCAGTAGGAATACTGCTGTACGTCACCTTCCCCTCACGACTACCCGATCGCTCGTCATTCGCGGTGGTCGCCTCGCCCGGAACGAGGTGCCCGAATGCGACAGAGTTCCCTCGTGGTGGTGGCCAACCGGCTGCCGGTCGACGACAGCGTGGCGCCGGATGGCGCCTGCGAATGGCGTCGTAGCCCCGGCGGCCTGGTCAGCGCCCTTCACCCCCTCCTCCAGCACACCCCGGCGACCTGGGTCGGCTGGGCCGGCGGCACCGGTCCGGCCCCACACCTGGCCGACATCGACGGGGTACGGATGCACACCGTCGCCCTGGCCCAGGACGACGTCCGCGACCACTACGAAGGTTTCGCCAACTCGACCCTCTGGCCGCTCTACCACGACGCGGTGGAGCAGCCCGTCTACCACCGTCGCTGGTGGGAGGCGTACCAGCGGGTCAACCGGCGGTTCGCCGAGGCGGCGGCCGAGGCGGCCGAACCCGGGGCGGTGGTCTGGGTCCAGGACTACCACCTGCAGCTCGTCCCCGGGCTGCTCCGTACGCTCCGGCCCGACCTGCGGATCGGCTTTTTCATGCACGTGCCGTTCCCGCCGCCGGAACTGTTCATGCAACTGCCCCGCCGGGCCGAACTGCTGCTCGGCATGCTCGGCGCCGACCTGGTCGGTTTCCAACGCCCCCAGGCGGCGCACAACTTCGCACAGCTCGCCACGAAGGTGCTCGGGCTGCCCGCCACCGACCGACGGATCGCGGTCGACGACCGGGTGGTCCGGATCGGCGCCTTCCCGGTCTCCATCGACATGACGGAGATGGAGGCGCTGGCCGGCCGACCCGACGTGCTCCGGCGGGCCGCCCAGATCCGGCGGGACCTCGGCGACCCACAGCAGGTGATCCTCAGCGTGGACCGGATGGACTACACCAAGGGGATCGAGCAACGACTCAAGGCCTACAGCGAGCTCCTCGCCACCGGGCACGTCAAGGTCCGGGACACCGTGCTGGTCCAGGTCGCCGTCCCCAGCCGGGAACGGGTGGAGCAGTACCAGATCCTGCGGGAACGGGTGGAACGCGAGGTCGGGCGGATCAACGGGGAGTTCGGCCGGGTCGGCGAGCCGGCGATCCACTACCTCACCCAGCCGTTCGACCGGGCGGAACTCGCCGCCCTCTACCGGGCCGCCGACATCATGGCGGTGACCCCGCTGCGGGACGGGATGAACCTGGTCGCCAAGGAGTACGTGGCGGCCCGGGTCGACGGCGGCGGCGCGCTCCTGCTCAGCGAGTTCGCCGGCACCGCGGCGGAGTTCGGCCAGGCGTTCCTGGTCAACCCGCACGACCTGGAGGGGCTCAAGGCGATCCTGGTCCAGGCCCTGCAGGTTAGCGAGGCGGACCGGACCGAGCGGATGCGGGCGATGCGGGACCACCTGCGGGTGCACGACATCCGGGCCTGGGCGCGCTCCTATCTGACCGCCCTGGATCAGAACGGTTCGCTGGTCACCCGCCTGACCACCTGAAAAGGAAGGGCCATATCGCTTTTTGTACAGGGGGCGGTTTCTAGAGGCCCTTCCTAACACCCCGGCCGCAGGGCGCGCCGTACCCCCGGCGGGCCGCTCAGTCGAGCGTGGCCAGGCAGGAGAACTGCGAGGCGACCGGACGGTAGCCGAGCCGGGTGTTCACCGCGAGCATCGGCGCGTTCGCCCCGTCGTTGGCGGTGTACGCGACGGTCGCGCCGGTGGCGGCGGCCCGCCGCAGCGCCGCCGACTTCACCAGCAGGGCCAGTCCCCGCCCGCGGTGTTCCGGCCGGGTCGCCGTCATGTCGGACCAGGCCCGCCCGCCGTCCCGGGCGACCAGGGAGAACGCGACAACGGTCGGACCGGCCACCGCCGCCGTACTGGCGGCCCGGTCCAACCCCGGGTTGTCCCAGACGTCGTACCGCCAGTAGTCGTACGACACCTGGTCGACCGGGACGTCACCCGGCTCGTCGGCGGCGGCCGCGACGTCGGCCTCGTACACCTGCCGGGCGTCCAGGTCCGCCACCGGGAGCAGCCGCAGCCCCTCCGGCGTCGGCGGTACCGGCGGTGGCGGCGTCAGGTCGAGCGCCGAGTAGCGGGCCTCCCGGCCCGGCTCGAAGCCGTGTCGGCGGGCGAAGTCCACCGAGTCCGGCACGACAAAGGACCGGACCCGGCGCACCCCGAGTCCCCGCAGATGCTGCCGGGTCGCGTCGAGCAGGGCGCTGCCGATGCCGCGCCGCCGGTGTTCCGGATGTACGTGCAGCAGGGAGATCTGCCCGAAGTCCGGTACGGAGGTGGTGACGATCCGGGACGCCGATGCCCAGCCGACCAGGCGTCCGTGCTCCTCGGCGACGTACCCGGCCCACCCCTCGCCCGACGGTGGCCCGGCGATCGTCCTCCGGGTCGACTCGACGCCGCGTACCAGGTAGGGATAGACGATCGCGCGCAGCGCGACGACAGCCGGGGCGTCCCCGGGCGTGGCAGGACGGATCAACACGGACGGCTCAGCACGGAAGACGCCTCCGGGTACGAGGGTGGACGGACAACCCTGGCTGTCTACCCGACGAGGTCCTTGTCGAGCCAGTCCAGGATCGCGTCGATCGGCTCCCGCCAGCGGGCGTCGAGCATCACGTCGTGCCCCATCCCCGGAAAGAGCAGCGGCGCGGCCCCGTACCGCCGGGCGGCCCGGGTCAGCTCGCCGGCCGGCACCACCCGGTCGTCCGGGCTGCCCAGCACCAGGATCGGCGGATCGCCGACGGGTGGCTCCGGAGCCGGGTGGGCGAGCAGCTGCCACTGCGCCCGGGCCGACGCCCGGCCGAGCCGCTCGGTGTAGCCGCGGGCCGTCGCCTCCGGCACCTCCCGGCTGAACAGCTGCCGACGGCTCAGCCGCAGCGGACCGCCGACAACCGCCGGCAGCGTACCGCCGGGGTTGCGGCGCACCGCCGCACCGAGGGTGGACCAGCCGCCGAAGACCGGCGCGACCAGCACCCCGGCCCGGGCCGGATAGCGGGCCAGCGCGTACGCCGTCACGAGCGCGCCGGCGCCGTGCCCCACCAGCACCGCCCGCCGGGGCAGGCTGGCCGCCACCTGGACCACGTCGTGGGCGTACGCCCGCAGCGTCGCCCTCGGGTCCGGCCCGCTGCCGCCGTGCCCGCGCGGGCTGACCGCGTACGCCGGGAATCCCCGCGACGCGGCGTGCTCGAGCCAGTTCTCCGCGAAGATCCAGGCACCGTGCCCGAACCCCGGTACGAACAGCAGCGGCGGCTTGCCCTCGTCCGCCTCCGGAACGGCGGAGAGCACCTCCCGGTGGACCGCCGGCACCGGACGGGTCCACTCCGGGGTACGGATGAGCCGCATCCGTCCGCTGCGCGCGGTCACGCCGCCACCTCCAGTTCGCCCAACGTGCGCTGCAACGCGCGCAGATACTCGATGTGGCCGACCTCGAACCAGTGCCGGGTGCTGTCCTTGACCCGGGCGGAGTGCCACCGCTCGTGGCTGTCGGCGGCGAATCCGGCGGCGAGGGTCCGGGCCCGGTCCGGGGCGGTCTCCCGCAGGCGCAGCCACCGGGCGATCACCACGCTCTGCCAGTGCACCAGGGTGAACAGGCCGGAGTCGGGCTGCAGCAGGCCGGCGACGGCCAGCGTCGGATGCCGGCGGGCGAAGGCGTTGAGGTGCAGCGAGGGCCGACCGGCGGGGTCGGTGCCGAGGATCTCCGGGGCGAGGAACTCGAACTGCGGCAGGTAGCCGGTCGCCAGCACCACCAGGTCCGGCTCGATCTCCCGCCCGTCGGTCAGCGTCACGCCCGTGCGGTGGAACCGGGCCACCTCCGGTACCGGGGTGATCGCGCCGTGCCCGATGTAGTGCACGAGCTGGCTGTTCACCAGCGGGTGGGTCTCGAAGACCTTGTGGTCGGGGCGGGGCAGGCCGAACCGGGTCAGGTCACCCACGGTCAGCTTCAACGTCCGGTGGAACAGCCACTGCCGCAACCACAACGGCAGCCGCAGCGCCGCCGTCGCGTGGCCGACCTGGTCGGCGGGGCGGCCGAGGGAGTACTTGGGGACGTACCAGTAGCCGCGTCGGGTGGAGTGCCAGCACCGGGTAGCCTGCTGGCCGGCCTCCACGGCGATGTCACAGCCGCTGTTGCCGGCGCCGATCACCAGCACCCGCTTGCCGCGCACCTGGGTGGCGTCCTTGTACGCCGAGGCGTGGATGACCTGGCCACGAAACTCGTCCAGGCCCTCGTACGCCGGCATCTTCGGTGCCCAGTTGTGACCGTTGGCGACCACGACGGCGGCGTACCGGGAGGTGCGTTCGGCACCGTAACCGCCGGTGCTGCGGGTGGTCACGTCCCAGCGGTCCCCCTCGGCCGGTTCGACCCGGACCACCTCGGTGCCGAACCAGATGTGCGGGCGCAGGTCGAAGTGGTCGGCGTACCGCTCCAGATAGGACAGCAGCTGACCGTGGTGGGGGTAGTCGGGCCAACTGTCCGGCATCGGGAAGTCGGGGAACTCGGTCAACGGCCGGGACGAGATGACGTGGGTGCTGGCGTAGACCGGACTGCGGTCGTGGCGCCAGTTCCACGCGCCGCCGACGCCGGTCTCCCGCTCGTAGCAGTCGACGCCGAAGCCGTACTCCTTGAGGTTCTTGATGGCGGTGAGCCCGCTGGCGCCGGCGCCGATCACGCAGACCGTGCCGCCCCGGTCGTAGACCGGGCGCCCGTCCCGCCACAGGGTCGCGACCGGTTCGTGGCTCTCCTGCTCGCTGAGGGTGGACACCGAGAGATCTCCTTTTGTCCGGCACGAGTGCCGACGTGCGGGGGAATCCTCCCGGCTTCCGTGACCTTTTGTCCAGCCCGCCGCGCGACGCCGCGGGGTCGACAGCGGCGTACGGCGCGGTGACGTCCGCCGGTCCCGCCACCCGTCCGGCAGGACAAGCTCCTGGTCCGCCGGCCTACAGGCGGAGATCGGCGAGGACCGGGAAGTGGTCGCTGGCCCGACGGGTCTGCTCGGTGTCCAGCACCGCGTACCGGAGCACGCTGATCCGGGGATCCACGAAAATGGCGTCGATCCGGTCCCGCGGGTCGGCGCAGGAGAACGTGGCCCGTTCCGCGCCGCCGCCGGCGACCGCGGCGTCGGTGAGACCGTCCGCGACGGTACGCCAGGCGGCGCCCCCGGAGTTCTCGTTCAGGTCGGCGCCGACCACCACCGGATGCCGGGCCGCCGTCAGTTCCCGGCCCAGCAGCAACGCCTGGCCGGGACGCTCGGCCGGATCGGTCGACAGGTGCGACCCGACGACGGTGAACCGGGCGCCGCCGACCGCACACTCGGCGAAGACCGCCCCGCGCAGGTGCCGGCCCGGGGTCAGCGGATACCGCAGGCACCAGGTGTCGTGGACCCGGACCCGCAGGCTGGTCAGCACCAGGTTGCCCAGGGACGGCAGACCACCCGCCGCGACCACCAGCCCGAGCCGGTCGGCCAGGGCGGCGCACCTGTGCCGCCACCGGAACCGCCGGGGCGCCTCCTGCACGACCACCACGTCCGGCGCGGCGTCCCGGACCGCGGCGGCCAGCGCGTCCACGTCGTCCCGCTGGCCGTGCACGTTGTACGAGAGCACCCGCAGACGCACGCCGGACGCGCCCTCGCCGGAGGACCGGAGCGATGTCATCGGGCCACCCCCAGTTTCTGCCGGATGCCGGGGCTCGCGTCGCCCGCTAGCGCCGCCGCGCCAGGTCGGCGGCGCCGATCAGACCCGCCGTGTTACCCAGTTCCGCCGGCCGGATCTCCGCCACCGGGATCGAGGCCCGCGCCGAGAGCGCCTCGGTGTAGGCCCGTCGGGTCGGCCCCATCAGCAGGTCACCCGCCTCCACCACACCGCCCCCGACCACCAGCACCTCCGGGTCGAGGATCTGCGCCATGTCGGCCAGGCCCATGCCGAGCCACCGGCCGATCTGGGCGAACGCGGCGCAGGAGACCGGGTCACCGGAGCGGGCCGCCGCCGTCACCATCGGCCCGGTGACCGCGTCGACGTCACCGCCGGCCAGTTCGAGCAGGACGGTGGCCCGGGTCGGCTCCTGCCGGGCGCCGGCCCGGGCGAACCGGACCAGGGCGTTGCCGCTGGCGTACTGCTCGATGCAGCCGTGCCGGCCGCACCCGCAGAGGTGGCCGTCCGGCACCGAGAGCATGTGCCCGAGCTCGGCGGCGATACCGTGCGCACCGCGGAGCAGCTCACCGCCGAGCACGATGCCGCCGCCGACGCCGGTGCCGATGGTGAAGAGCACCATCGAGTTCTCCGCATCCCGGGCCGCGCCGTACCGGAACTCTCCCCAGGCCGCCACGTTGGCGTCGTTCTCGACGATCACCGGCAGTCCGACGGCCGAGCTGACGTAGTCGCGCAGCGGCTCGTTACGCCAGGCGATGTTGGGGGCGAAAAGCACCGTGGAGCGGGCCGCGTCGATCCAGCCGGCGGCACCGATCCCCACCGCCGTCACCTCGTGCTCGGCCGCCAACTCGGAGACCACCTCGACGATGACGTCCCGGGTCTTGGCAACGTCGTCGGCCGGGGTGTCCCGGCGTACCCGCGCAACGACCTCACCCGCCGCGTCGACGACGCCGGCGGCCACCTTGGTACCCCCGACGTCGACTCCGATGGTCAGCGTCACCGCTGCCGCTCCCCTCTGCCGTACCGCTCCACGCGGTTGTTTCCCCGCCACTGCCGCCGTACCCGCGGTCGCCGGCACCGGCGGCCCGCTCCGGCCGCCCGGCGGGCGGCTCGGCGTCAGGCGCCGCCGTCGGACGTCCCCGGCTCCGCCGCGGCGTCCACCGGTCCCTCGGGCGCCCGGGAGGCCGGCACCGACGGACGTCGACCGGCCGGCCCCGCCGGTCCGGTCCGGTCCGTCGGTTCGGTTCCGGAGGCCGTCGATCGCCTGTCCGGCTCGGAGAATTGCCCGGTCGCGGGTGCTGTACCCGCGGCCCGGGTCGCCGCTGCCCAGACGTCCGACTCGACTGCCGGCCCCGAATCATGCCCGGTCCGGGTGGCCTCCCGCCACACCGCGTCGGCGTGACCTTCTCCCACCCCGCCCGGAACGTCGCGTACGACACGTGGCGACGACGGGCGGCTGTCCGGTTCGGTAGCCGGTGCCCGGTCCTGGGGCCCGGTCGGGTTCTCGGTCGGGTTCTCGTCGGTGTGGCGGGCTGCCGTGGGGTTGGCCACGGTGGAGAAGGCCCGCAGCAGGCTGGCCACCCCGGCGGCGAGGTCGCCGGCACCGGTGGCCAGTCGCTCGACCAGTTCCGGACTCGGATCCCGCAACGCGCCGATCGCTCGACATACCGGGCAGACGCAGCATGCCGGACCGCCGGTGGCGAAACCGTGCCGGCTCGGGTCGTCACCGGCCGCGCCGGCCGTTTCCGTTGCCGTCGCCCCGGTTGTCCTCTCTCCGGGGCCGGCGGCCCGAGGCTCTCCTGCCGGGCCGGCGGCCTGAGGCTCCCCCGGCGGGTCGGCGGTCGGGGACGGCCCCGGGGCGGCGGTCGGGGACGGCACCACCTGGTCCAGGACGTCGGAGATCACCTGGCCCACCGTCCCGACCAGGTCACGCGCCCCGGCACCGTAGCGGGCCCCGGTAACGGCCGTCTGGGCCATCGCGAGCGCGGCGGCGACCAGACGTTCGGCCTCCTCCCGCGCGGAACCCGGCTCGGGCGTACCGCCTGTTCTCATGATCGGCTCCTCACGCCGGAACGGGCGCCGGACGGTGGGTCAAGACGCCGTATCCAAGCTTTCCACCCGCCGCTTGAGCTGGGTCAACGCGGCGTCCATGATCATCTTTTCGGCCTTGCGTCGAAACATTCCCAGCATGCCCACCGACAACTCGACCTCAAGCGTGTACGTCACGGACGAGGTGCCGTCCCCGTTGTCCGTGATGTCGTACGACCCGTTCTGCACCCGCTGCATCCGGGACGGCTGCACCAGATGCCACTCGATCCGTGAGATGTCCTCGGCGTACTCGTACACCAGGGTGTACTCGTCGGTCATCACCCCGGCGTCGAGCACGAACCGGACCTGGGCGGCGTAGCCGTCCTCGTACTCCTCCACCACCTCGACCCGCTTCACGGCCTCGGCCCACTCCGGGTAACGCGGGAAGTCACAGATCACCGAGGTCACCCGGGCCGGCGGAGCGGCGATGACGATCGACTGCGTGGAGGAATCCGCCATGCCCGGCAGGCTACCTGGCAACAACGCGAGCCGGGCCGACCGCCTCACCCCGTCGCGCCGGTCCCGGCCGGTCGCCGGCAGCCGTCCACCGGCCGGCCGCCACCCACCGCCGACGAGCCTGCCGAGGCGGACGGAACCGGCAGCCAGGTAGGTTGCGGAGGTAACCGGACCGGTCGGCCGTCGGCGGACCGGGTCGATACGAGCACGAGGGAGTGCAGGTGCGCGAGTTCTCGGTCCCGCCGGTGGTCACGATCGGCGACGCGGCCAACCTCACCGACCCGGTCTGGGACAACGCCGAGGAGGCGCCGGACAGTGTGCAGTTCCTCCGACGCACCACGGGACCGGCCGGGTCGGACGGCACGAGCGGGTCGGACGGCGCGAACGGCTCGGACGGCGCGAACGGCTCGGAGGGCGGGTGGACCGAGGTCACCTGCCGCCAGTTCCGCGACGAGGTCCTCGCGCTGACCCGCGGTCTGATCGCCGCCGGCATCACCCCTGGCTCCCGCGTCGGGCTGATGAGCCGGACCCGGTACGAGTGGACCCTGGTCGACTACGCCATCTGGGCCGCCGGCGGGGTGACGGTGCCGATCTACGACACCTCCAGCGCCGAACAGGTGGCCTGGATCCTGGCCGACTCGGGCGCGGTGGCCTGCGTGGTGGAGACGAACGCCCACGCGCTGACCCTGTCCGGCGTCCGCGACCAGCTGCCGAAGTTGGAGCAGGTCTGGCAGCTCGACGTCGGCGGTATCGCCGACCTGGTCGCCCTCGGGGAACGAATCGATCCGACCGAGGTGGACCTGCGCCGTCGGGCGGTCCGGGCCGGCGATCTCGCCACGATCATCTACACCAGCGGCACCACCGGACGCCCCAAGGGCTGCACGCTGACCCACCGGAACCTGCTCTCCGACATCTGCAACGCCATCCCGGTGCTGCCCAACCTCTTCAACGAGGGGGCGTCGACCCTGCTCTTCCTGCCGCTGGCCCACTCGTTCGCCCGGCTGATCCAGATCGGCACGGTCCGGGCCCGGGCCACCGTGGCGCACGCCGCCGACACGAAGAACCTGGTCAACGACCTGAAGGAGATCCGGCCCAGCTTTGTGCTCTCGGTGCCCCGGGTCTTCGAGAAGGTCTACACCGGAGCGGTCCAGAAGGCGAACGACGAGGGCAAGGGCAAGATCTTCGCGGCCGCCGAAGGGGTGGCCATCAGCTACAGCGAGGCGCTGGACACCCGCTCCGGACCGGGCCTCGGACTGCGGCTGCGACACCTCGTCTTCGACCGGCTGGTCTACCGCAAGCTCCGCGCCGCGCTCGGCGGCCGCTGCGAGAACGCGGTCTCCGGCGGGGCTCCGCTCGGCGCCCGGCTCGGACACTTCTTCCGCGGCGTCGGGGTCCGGGTCTACGAGGGGTACGGCCTCACCGAGACCTCGCCGGCGGTCGCGGTGAACCTGCCCAGCGCGACCCGGATCGGTACGGTCGGCCGGCCGCTGCCGGGGGTGACCATCCGGATCGCCGACGACGACGAGATCCTGATCAAGGGCGACGTGGTGTTCCAGGGGTACTGGAACAACCCGGAGGCCACCGCCGAGGTGCTCACCCCGGACGGCTGGTTCCACAGCGGCGACCTTGGCAAGCTCGACGATGACGGATATCTGACCATCACGGGCCGGAAGAAGGAGATCATCGTCACCGCGAGTGGCAAGAACGTCGCGCCCGCCGTACTCGAGGACCGGGTCCGGGCCCACCGGCTGGTCAGCCAGTGCATGGTGGTCGGCGACCGGCGCCCGTTCGTCGCCGCGCTGGTCACCATCGACGAGGAGGCGCTGCCGGCCTGGCTGCGGGAACACGGCCGGCCCGAGGAGACCCCGGTCGACCAGCTGCGTGACGATCCGGAACTGCGGGCCGAGATCCAGAAGGCGGTGGACGAGGCCAACCAGGCGGTCAGCCGGGCCGAGTCGGTCCGGCAGTTCCGGATCCTGCCCCGAGACTTCACCGAGGCCAGCGGTGAACTCACCCCGTCACTCAAGGTCAAACGGAACATCGTCGCGAAAACCTACTCGGCGGACATCGCCGAGATATACGGCGACTGACTACCATCCGTCAGGTGCCCGCCTCGACCTCCGGTCCACCGCACCCGCATCCGCTCGCGACGGCGGCGCGCCTCGTCATGCTCGCCCTCGTCGCGGTCCTCACGCTGATCGCCACCCGGGACCCGGGCCAGCTCCGCTGGGTCGCTCTGCTCGCCTTCGCCGGCATCCCCGGGGTGATCGCCCCCAGGCACCGCGTACTGGCGCCGCTCGGCCGGGCCGCCGAGGTGGTCCTGGTCGGCCTGGCCGCCGCCCAGGTCGCCGCCGCGGCGACCATCAACGGCCCGATGCCCGGGCTGGGCGCCTCCGCGATCCTGCCCTACCTCGCGGTGCCGCTCACCGCCACCGCGTTGCAACGCCGGTCCCGGGAGGGCATCGCCCTGGCCGTGCTGGCCGCGGTCAGCCTCGCCCTCGGCGGGGCGCTGAGCACCGGCGACGGCGGCCGACAGATCGGCCAACCCGGCTACCTCGCCTCGGCGGTCCAGTGGCTGATCCTCGCCGGACTCGGCCTCTCCGCCGCGGGCACGCTGCAACGCATCCTGCAGGCCCGGGGAGAGAGCCGGCCGCAGCCGTACGCCGAGGCGACCCGACTGCTGACCCAGCTACGCAGTGTCGCCCGGCAGCTGCCCGGGGCGACCCTCGACCCGGGTGGCATCTCCGAGCACCTGTTGGAGGAGCTACGCGGCGTGGCCCGGGCCGACCGGGCGGCCGTGCTCTCCGCCAGCGGCGGGGGCCGGCTGGTGGTCCTCGCCCAGGTCGGGGTGGACCGGGTCGACTGGGAGACGACGCTCGACGCGGACTCGGCGATCGCCGACGCCTGGGCCAGCCAGCAGCCACAGACCGCCAACCGGTCGCAGGCCCGGTCGCACCGGGGCGGTGAGGTGTCGTCGCTGGTCGTACCGCTGGTCGCCGGGGTACGGACGGTCGGTCTGGTCGCCCTGGAGGCCGACGTCGCGAACGCGTACCCGTCCCCGGTGGTGGCCCAGGTGACCGCGCTGACCGGGCCGGCGGCGCTGCGGCTGGAGGCCGCGCTGCTCTTCGACGAGGTCCGTTCGCTGGCCACCAACGAGGAGCGGCAGCGACTGGCCCGGGAGATCCATGACGGGGTCGCCCAGGAACTGGTGATGGTCGGGTACGGCATCGACAACGCGATGGCCACCCTGCCGGACGGGGCGAAGGAGACCGCCGAGGAGTTGCGGGCGCTGCGGGCCGAGGTGACCCGGGTCATCACCGAGTTGCGGCTCAGCCTCTTCGAGCTGCGCAGCGAGGTGGACCGGCACGGTGGGCTGGCCGCCGCCATCGCCGAGTACGCCCGTACCGTCGGCGCCTCCGCCGGGCTGCGGGTGCACTACACGCTCGACGAGTCGACCGCCCGACTGCCGGCCGCCACCGAGGCGGAGCTGCTCCGCATCGCGCAGGAGGCGATCACGAACGCCCGGAAGCACGCCGGGGCCGCGAATCTCTGGGTGACCTGTGCCGTGGATCCCCCATTCGCCCAGATTGAAGTGTCGGATGATGGTCAGGGCATCGCTGACCAGCGTCCTGATGGCAGGTACGGTCTTGCGATCATGACGGAGAGGGCGGAACGTATCCGGGGCCGGCTAGAGATCAGTCCGCGACACCCCAGCGGCACGACGGTGGCAGTGGTGCTCGGAACCTCGCCCCGGCGCGATAACGTGCGCGATAGCGTCACCGCATCAGAAGGGGAGTAACCCGAGCATGACCACCAGCCCCACGCCGACCACTCGGACCAAGGTCCTGCTCGTCGACGATCATGACCTGATCCGCAAGGGACTGCGGCACGCCTTTGAGCGGGACCGGCAGTTCGAGGTCGTCGGCGAGGCCGCCACCGCCGCGGAGGGGGTCCGACAGGCCGGCGCGCTACAGCCCGACGTCGTGATCATGGACCTCCGCCTTCCCGACGGCAGCGGGCTCGAAGCCACCCGTGCACTCCGCAAGTCCAGCGCCACCATGGGCATCGTCGTGCTGACCATGTACGCGGGCGACGACCAGCTCTTCGGTGCCCTCGAGGCCGGCGCGAGCGCCTTCGTACCGAAGACCGCCCCGGCCGACGAGGTGGTGGCCGCGGCCCGGCACGCCGCCTCCTCGCCGAGCGCGTTCACCGCCGCCGACCTCGCCGAGGCGATGAAGCGCCGGTTGGCCCCCTCCGGCCCGCAACTCTCCCCCCGGGAGGGGCAGGTGCTGCGACTGCTCGCCGACGGGATGAGCGTCGCCGGCATCGCGAAGCAGCTCTTCGTCAGCGAGTCGACGGCCAAGACACACATCTCGAAGCTCTACGAGAAGCTCGGTGCGGCCAACCGGGCCCAGGCGCTGATGACCGCGCTGCGGCTCGGTCTGCTCGAAGCGCCCGACGCCCCCAAGTTCTGACCCGCGTCTGCGACCACGGGGCTGTCGACGGATCCCGTCGTCGGCCGCCTCGTGGTGCCGGCGTGGGCGACGCGGCGGCTCAGGGCGCGGGGTTGGCGACCCGGGTCGGTACCGGGCGACCGGTCAGCCGGCGGAACGCCAGGTAGGTCTCGCAGCCCAGACAGAGTCCGAAGGCCGCGTTGAGAAAGGCCGCCGCCAGGGCCAGACACCCCATGACCAGGCCGAGTGCCGGCGCGCCACCCAGATAGCCGGCGGCACCGACCAGCAGGAACACCAGACCGACCAGCTGGGCGAACCGGACCGGCGCCGCCGGCTCCAGTTCGGTGGGGCGGGGCAGCCGGGGCGCCACCAGGAACCGGAAGACGAGGGCGTACGGGTTCCGTCGCGGATCCAGGGCGGCGACGCCGAACACGGCCGCCTGGGCCAGGGCCAGCCAGCCGGAACCGGTGACCAGGACAACAACCAGGACAAGCGCGGTGAGCGCCGCGGCGAACCGCGGGGCACGGGGATCGAGCAACATGTCCACCTCCGGGGTGGGGAGCCGGGCTCGGTCGAGTCGGTGCGGTCAGGTCATGGTGTGGTCTTGTCGAGCAGCGGAGCGACGGTGGCGATCACCTGGGCCTTGCTCGGCACCCCGGTCGCCCGCCGGACCACCCGTCCCTCGGCGTCGATCACCAGCACGGTCGGCGTACGCCAGATCGCGAGGGTCCGGACGGCGGCCAGTTCGCTCTCCGCGTCGACCTCGACGTGGCGTACGCCGTCAAGCAGTTCCACGACATCGCTCAGCACCCGGCGCGTGGTCCGGCACGGGGCGCAGAACGCCGACGAGAACTGCAGCAGCGTGGCGGGGGTGCCCAGCCGTACGCCGAGCGCGGTGAGCATGGCCCGCAGGTCGGGATCGTCCGGTGGTTCGCCACCCGCTCCTCCCCGGTCGACCGCCGGCCCGCCAACCCCGTCGGCCGGGACAGTGCCGCCGGAGACGGCGGTGGCGGTGACGGACGAGGCGGTGCCGGAGGTAGTCGCGGCGGCCGAGGCGATGCCGCCGGAGACGGCGGTGGCGGAGGCCACCGGCCGGAGCACGCCGTCCCGTCTGCGATGCCAGAGTCCGAATCCGGTGGCTGCCACCAGTGTGGCCACCACCGCGACCGATCCTGTGAACGCGACATCTCGCACGAGGACAGACTGCCACGCCCGATCATCGATATCCATCGTCCGTCGTCCGCCGGTGGGCAAGCCCACCCCGGGCGGGTGGCACGTCACATTCCGCCGTGCCGTCGACCGCTCAGCCGCCGAGCAGTTCGGTCATCCGCCGGGCCTGTTTCTCCCAGCGCCATTCCCGTTCGACCCAGGTCCGTCCGGCCGCGCCCATGCGTCGGGCCAGATCCGGGTCGGCGAGCAGGGTGGCGACCCGGTCGGCGAGCTGCCGGACGTCGCGGCCGTCGACGACGTACCCGGTCTCGCCCTCGCGGACCGCGTCCGGTGCACCCCCGGAGTCACCGGCGACCACCGGCAGTCCGGTCGCGGACGCCTCCAGGTAGACGATGCCCAGGCCCTCGACGTCGAGCCCGCGGTTGCGGGTCCGGCACGGCATCGCGTAGACGTCGCCGGCCGCGTAGTGGGCCGGAAGTTCGGCGGTCGGCACACTGCCGGTGAAGACCACGTCGCCGGCGACCCCGACCTGTCGGGCGAGCTTGCGCAGCGAGTCCCGGTACGGGCCACCGCCGACCACGAGCAGGGCCGCTCCCGGGACCCGGCGCCGGATCTCCGGCAGCGCGCGGATCAGGGCGTCCTGGCCCTTGCGGGGCACCAGTCGGGAGACGCAGACCACCACCGGCCGGTCGGAGAGCCGGTGTCGGGCCCGGACCTGGCTGCCGTCGACGTCCGGGTGGTAGACGTCGACGTCGACCCCGGGGGCGAGCCGGCGCAGTTCGGTGTGTCCGTCCAGCACCCGGGCCAGCCGTACCCGGGTGTACTCGCCGAGGTAGGTGGTGACGTCGACACCGTCCCCGATCCGGCGCAGCGCCGACCGGGCTCCGGGCAGTGCCGCCCAACCGACCTCGTGTCCGTGGGTCTGGGCCACCGCCCGCCGGATCCCGGCCCGGCGACGCAGCCCGGCGGCGAGCAGCCCGAGCGGCGCGGCGGCACCGAACCAGACCGTGTCACAGTCGTACGTCCGGGCCAGCTCGGCGGCCCGCCGGGCGATCCGCGTGGTCGGCAGCAGCACCCCGGTCGACTCCCGGACCACCTCGAACGGCTGGTCGGCGTCGAACTTGTCGGCGCCCCGCCAGGTCGAGGCGTAGACCACCACCGAGCCGGGCGGCTGCCGGACCGCGAGCCCGTGTACGAAGGACTGGATCCCGCCGGGTCGCGGCGGGAAGTCGTTGGTGACGAGCAGGGTCCTGGTCAACCGCCGGCTCCTCGGGCGTACGCGCGGGCCGCGGCCATGCGCTCCACTGTGGACGGGTGGCTCGCCGAGTAGAGGTACACCCAGCGGGGCGGGTCGGGGTCGGCCAGGTTGACGCTGGACAACCGGCGTTGCATCGCCTCGAAGGCGATCGGGTCACCGGTCAGCGCCAGCGCGTGCGCGTCCGCCCGGGCCTCGACCTGCCGGGAGATCCAGGCCTGGGCCGGCGCGGCAACCAGACCGGCCAGGGTCACCAGCGCGATCAGCAGCGGAAACGCGGCCGGCTCGGCGACCGAGCCGACCCCGGCGGCCCGCAACAGTGCCCCCGACGAACCGAGGAGATAGAGCGCCACCACCGCGGCGGCCGCGCCGAGCGCCCCGGTGAGGGTGCCAGTCAGCACGTCCCGGTCCTTCGCGTGCCCCAACTCGTGCGCGACGACGCTGGCCACCTCCTCGGGCGGCGCCTCGCGCAGCAGGGTGTCGTAGACGACGATCCGCCGGGTCGGGCCGAAGCCGGAGACGTACGCGTTGACCGCCCGGGTCCGCCGCGAGGCATCGGCGACCAGCACGTCCTTCACCGGTACGCCATCGGTCTCGGCGAGCGCCAGCAGTTCGGTACGCAGCGGCCCCGGCTCCATCGGGGTGAACCGGTTGAAGATCGGTTCCACCAGCACCGGCAGGACGAACGAGAGCAGCGTGACCAGGCCCGCCGCGCCCACCGCGCCGACCGCCCACCACCAGCGGGGGGCGTACCGGGTCACCGCGTAGAAGCCGAGCAGCGCCACCGCGCCGATCACCGCGCTGACCGCGTACGACTTGAGCAGGTCGACCGTCCAGCCGCCCCAGCCCTGGGTGGAGAGGCCGTAGCGGGCCACGACCGCGTGCCGCCAGGCGGCGAACGGCAGCGTCAGCAGGTCCGCCGCCAGCACCACGGCCAGGCCGCCGAGCACCGCCTGGGCGATCCAGTTGTCGCCGAACGGGCGGCCGACCAGGGAGACGAGTTTCGCGCCCAGCGGGGTCAGGCCGAGCAGCAGCGCCACGAGCAGGCCGACCAGCATTCCGCCGTACGTCCCGGGGCGCAACGCGGCATGGAAGGCCCGTCCCCGGGCCACCTCCGCCGGGTGCAGTTCGTCCAGGGCCGCCAACTGGTCGGAGCGGGGTGCGGGGGGACGATGCCACGGCACCAACGCCACCGTCGCCGCGACCAGCAGTACAACGAGGACCGCGAGCGTCAGGCCCGCCCAGGCGCGCGGCGTCATGTCGTGCCCCGTGCCCGGTCCCAGACCCGGTCCCCGGCCCGGGCGACGCCGTCACGTCGCACGGTCATCTTTTGTCCTCCCGCCAGCGGCGTCCGCGCGGCCATCCTATGCCGCCCCCGGACCGCCTTGTGCCGACCCGGTGACGTGGCGGCGGCACCGGGCCCCACCGGCGGGTCCGCAGCCGGCGGCCCCCCGGCCCGGCGGCTCCGCGCCCGCCGGGTTATGCCACGCGGCGGCGCCGGCGCCGGGAGGTCAGCCGGAGCGGCGGGGTGGTCGGCACGTCGAGCACCTCGACGTCGAAGCCGGCCCGGGCGAACACCTCGATGGCGTACTGCTCCTCGGCGGTGAGGTTGCCCTGGTCGGGTGGTCGGTCCAGCGCCTTGACCAGGCATCCGGGACAGTCCGCCTCCGGCCGGGGGCAGTTGTCGCAGTCGATGAGCATCGGTCCCTCCTCGACGGGCGGGCCGGCGTCGCGGCGCTCTCGTCGCGCACCGACCACGATCGGTTACATCGACGCTAGGACAGGGGTACGACAAGAACTGCCCAGGTGGTCAGCTTGGGGCCTTCCGCTACCAAAAGCGGGAGGAAGGGATCCGTCCTGTCGCCGCTACGCCCGGGCGAGCCGGCGGAGCAGGGAGTCGGCCCCGAGCGGGTAGGCGCCGTGCCGGCGTACCCCGTCGGCGACCTCACGGTCGGACGAGACGACGACGATCGGACGCCCGGCCGGTTCGGCCCGGACCAGTCGGCGGATCAGGTCGTCGGCGGTCTCTCCCTTGCGGGAGAAGAGCACCCGTACGCCGCGCGGCGCGGGCGGCAGGCCGTGCATCCGCTCGGCACCGTCGAAGACGACGGTCACCTCGTCACCGGTCTGCGCGGCGATCCCGCCGAGTCCGGTGATCAGCCGTTTACGCTGCTGTTCCAGGGACATCTCACCGAAGCCGCGCTTGGTGACGTTGTAGCCGTCCACGATCAGGTGCGCCCGGGGCAGCGCGAGCAGCTGGTCGAGTCGGGCCGGGTCGTCGGTGCCCAGTCCGCGGGCCGAGTTCGCCGCCGTCGGGTTGTCGGCGAACGCCTCGGCCACGTAGTCGGCGGGCAGCCGGTCGGCGGGGTCGAGGGCCAGTTCCCGACGCAACCCGACGGCGGCCCGGCCGATGGTCTCCAGCAGCAGCCAGAGCCGGGCGTCGTCGACCGACCTGGCCTCCTTGGCGGTCTGCCGGACCGCGCCGGCGGCCGCCTCGGCCTCGGCCAGTCGGGCCCGCATCCGGCGCAGCTCCGCCTCGTGGTCGGCGGCGGCCCGGGTGGCCCGGCCCTTCTCGGTGGCCAGCAACTCGCTCGCGCGGCGCTCCCGGGCCTGGGTCTCCCGTAGTGATCGGCCCAGCACCCGGGTCTCTTCCCGCAGTTGACCGAGCTCCTCGCGGAGCCGGGCGACCTCGTCGCGAAGTTTGTCCGCCTCGACCTTGGCCACCGCCCGGTCGTGCTCGGCGCGGGTGGCCCGCTGTTCGGCCTCCCGGACCAGCTCGGCCACGGCCGCGCTGTCCACCTCGGCCCGGACCGCCGCCCCGGCGTTCTCGACCAGGGCACGCCAGCCGGTCGGCCGGGCCAGATAGGCGAGGGCCGCCACCTCGACCGGGTCGGCGGCGGCCGGGCTGCCGCCCGAGACGACCGCCACGCCGAGGGCACCGGCGTCGGCCAGCACCCGGCTGGCCACCCGCTGCCGGAACAGCGGGTCGCCCGCCAACTGGGTGGCGATCGGCGCCCCGCCCAGTCGGGCCCGCCGGTTGGGGGCGAACTTCGCGACCCGACGGAGCGGGGCCGGCAGCTCGTCGCCGGGCAGGGTCGGTAGCGCCGCGGCGGCCAGGCTGATGATCCGTTGCCGGACCGGCTCCGGCAGGGTGGGTTCCGGCTCGGCGCCGTCGTCCGGCTCCACGGCGCCGCCCGGCTCGGGCCCCAGTTCCGGGACCTCGCCGACCACGTCCGGGTCCCGTTCGGTCGCCGACCCGGCGGCGTCGCGGGACAGGTCCGGGCCGGGCCCGGCCGGGGTGTCCGCCTGCTGTTCCGGTCGGGGCGTGTCCGGCTCCGAGCGCCGGTCGCCCGCCTCGGCGCGCGTGGTCTCCGCCGCCTCCTCGGGGAGGCGGTCGTCGAACGATTCGGCGCGAGGCATGCCGCCAGTCTCCCACCGACTCCCCACCCACCGCCCTTCACCTCAGATGATCTCTTCGGGTCGACCGCTGTGACCAGTGGGACCCGGGTGGCCGGAGTGTCGTACGGGGCGCCTAACCTGCCCGCCGTGGTGCAACCCCGATACGTGCAGGGCACGCTGGACGGCCTGCCGGACGACGACCCGGCGACGGGCGACCGACCCGGTGACACGCTGTCACTGCGCGACTGCACGTTTGTGGTGGTGGACCTGGAGACGACCGGAGGAGCGCCGGACGGCGGAGGCATCACCGAGATCGGCGCGGTGAAAGTCCGGGGCGGCGAGCAGCTCGGCGTGCTGGCGACCCTGGTCAATCCGGGCGAGCCGATACCGCCGTTCATCACCGTGCTGACCGGGATCACCCAGGCGATGCTGGCCCCGGCGCCGCCGATCGAACAGGTGCTCCCGAGCCTCCTCGAGTTCCTCCGGGGCGCCGTACTGGTCGCCCACAACGCCCCGTACGACGTGGGTTTCCTCAAGGCGGCCTGCGCCCGGCACGGGTACGTCTGGCCGAACCCCCGGGTCCTGGACACCGCCGCGCTGGCCCGTCGGGTGCTGACCCGGGACGAGGTACCCAACCGCAAACTCGGCACCCTGGCCGCGTACTTCCGTACCCCGCACCAGCCGAACCACCGGGCACTGGACGACGCCAAGGCGACGGTGGACGTACTGCACGGGCTGATCGCCCGGCTCGGCGGGCACCGGGTGGAAACGCTGGGCGAGGCGATCGAGTTCGCCCGGGCGGTCACCCCGACCCAGCGGCGCAAGCGACACCTGGCCGACGGGCTGCCCCGGGTGCCGGGGGTCTACATCTTCCGGGCCGCCGACGACCGGCCGCTCTACGTGGGCACCTCGGGTGACATCGCCACCCGGGTCCGCAGCTACTTCACCGCGGCCGAGAAACGGGCGCGGATCTCGGAGATGCTGGCCGCGGCGGTCCGGGTGGAGGCGATCGAGTGTGCCCACCCGCTGGAGGCCGAGGTACGCGAGCTGCGGCTGATCGGCGCGCACGCCCCGCCGTACAACCGCCGGTCGAAGTTTCCGGAGCGGGTGCTGTGGCTGAAGTTGACCGCCGAGCCGTACCCCCGGTTGTCGGTGGTCCGCGGTCTCGGGCCGGACGACGAGGCGTACCTGGGCCCGTTCGGCTCCCGGCGGGCGGCCGAACTCGCCGCCGCGGCGGTGCACGACGCGGTGCCGCTGCGCCAGTGCACGCACCGGCTGTCGGTCCGGAGCACCACGCCGGCCTGCGCGCTGGCCGAGCTGGGCCGCTGCCCGGCACCGTGCGAGCACCGGATCTCGGTCACCGAGTACGAACAACGTGCGGTCGCCCCGGTCCGGACCGCCATGGTGGACGATCCACAGGTGCTGGTCGACGCTCTGCTGGGCCGGATCGAGGCGCTGGCCGGAGCCCACCGCTACGAGGAGGCGGCGGTGGTCCGGAGTCGGTTGGCCGCGGTGCTGCGGGCCACCGTACGGATGCAGCGCCTGGTCGGGCTGACCCGAATCGCCGAGCTGGCCGCCGCCCGGCGGACCGCCGACGGCGGGTGGGAGATCGCCGTGGTCCGGCACGGCCGGCTCGCCGGTGCCGCCACCGCCGCGCCCGGTGCACCGCCCCGACCGCTGCTCGACCTGGTCCGGGCCACCGCCGAGACGGTCCTGCCGGGTCACGGGCCGATTCCCAACGCCTCGGCCGAGGAGTCGGAACGGATCCTGTCCTGGTTGGAACGACCCGACACGCGGTTGGTCGAGACGTCGACCGGTTGGTCCTCTCCGGCCAGAGGTGCGGAACGGTTCCGTGACCTGCTCGCCCGGGCCGAGGCCGCGTCGTCCGGACAACTCCCGACCAAACGCACATGAGCAAGTGACCGATCGGACGACCTTCGCTCCCTTAGGCTGTTAGAGAAGTGCAGTCCTGCCCGATTTCGGGGTTTGCTTCCCCGACCGCGCCCCACGGCGGTCACACTGGAGCGATCACCGGGAGGCGGGCGGTGAGCGAGGAGGTGGCTCCGCGTGGACCTCGACGCCGGGCACGGCGCCGCCCTCGGGGGCGCCCGCGCGACCGAGATCACGCTGAGCAAACGGCTACGCTCGCTGCTCTCCTGGCCGTCCGGTGAGGATGATCCGGTCACCCAGCTGGCCCGGGCCCACCGTGCGGTCCACCCGAACGCCGACGTCGGGGTGCTGCGCCGCAGTTACGCCATTGCCGAGAGCATGCACCGGGGGCAGTTCCGCAAGAGCGGTGAGCCGTACATCACCCACCCGTTGGCGGTCGCGCAGATCTGCGCCGAACTCGGCATGGACACGGTCACCCTGGTCGCGGCCCTGCTGCACGACACGGTCGAGGACACCCGCTACACGTTGCAGGCGTTGACCGGGGACTTCGGGTCCGAGGTGGCGCACCTTGTCGACGGGGTGACCAAGTTCGACAAGGCGTTCTACGGCAAGGCCGCCGAGGCGGAGACGATCCGAAAGATGATCATCGCGGCCGGCAAGGACGTCCGGGTGCTGATCATCAAGCTCGCCGACCGGCTGCACAACATGCGCACCCTCGGGGTCCGTTCGCCCGCCTCCCGGGCCCGGATCGCGGGGGCGACCCAGGAGGTGCTGGTCCCGCTCTGCGACCGGCTCGGCATCCAGGCACTCAAGCGCGACCTCGACGACGTGGTGCTGCAACACCTGGAGCCCGAGGCGTACGAGCGGATCGACGAACACGTCAAGAACCGGCCGCACTGGGGGGCCTACCTCGACGACGTGGTCAACCAGGCCCGGGTGGTGCTCCGGCGGGACAAGATCGTGGCGGTGGTGAAACCCCGTCCCCGGCACTACTACTCGATCTGGAAGGACACCGTCGCCCGGGACCAGACGACCCCGTTCGACCTGCCCCGGATCGTGGTCGTGGTCGACGGCCCGGACACCGACTGTTACGCCGCCCTCGGTTCGATCCACGGCCTCTGGCGCCCGGTCGCCGGCCGGTTCAAGGACTACATCGCCGCCCCGAAGAACAACCTCTACCGCTCGCTGCACACCACCGTCATCGGCCCGGCCGAACGCATCGTCGAGGTGCTGATCCGGACCCGGGCGATGGACCGGTCCGCCGAGTACGGCATCGCGGCCGACTTCCGCTACCCCCGTCCCGGCGTCGACGGCGCCAACAGCGCCGAGCAGCTTGACTGGCTGCAGCGGGTGCTCAACTGGGAACGGGAGACCGCCGACCCGGCGCAGTTCCTCCAGTCGCTGCGCTGCGACCTCGCCGAGACCCAGATCCAGGTCTTCGCCGAAGGCCGGCAGATCGTGCTGCCGGCCGGTTCCAGCCCGGTGGACCTGGCGTACGAGCTCGGCCCGGACCGGGGCGACCACTGTCTCGCCGCCAAGATCAACGGTCGGCTGGCGCCGCTCTCCTCCGAACTGGAGGAGGGCGACGTGGTGGAGATCTTCACCGAGACCGACGCGCAGAGCGAACTCGACCTCGCGGTGGCCCCACCCGGCCCCCGCCGGGAGTGGCTCGGCTTCGTCAAGTCCCCGCACGCCCAGATGCAGATCAACCGCTGGTTCGCCGATCACCAGGAACCGGGGATCTCCATCTCGGACAAGGTCAAGCTGGGCCGTGCCACCATCGGTCTCACCCTGCGCAAGCACAACCGGGGACTCGCCAGCGACCTGCCGTTGCGCCAGCTCGCCGAGCAGCAGGGGTATCCCGACCTGGAGACCCTGCTGGTCGCGGTGGTGGACCGGACGATCGAACCGGACACCGTGGTCGAGCAGCTCATCGCCATGGTCGACCATCAGGAATGAGGTCCGCTGTGCCCCGGGTCACCCGTGGTCCGGGTACGCCCTCTAGCCTGGATTCGTGATCACCCGCCGCTCGCCGACGCGTGCCATCGGCTACAAGGTCTTCTACCGCCTGCCCATCGGGGTCCGTCGCCGGCTGGTCCGGCTGGCCGTTCCGAAGTACATCGTCGGCGCGGTCACCCTGGTCACAGACGCCGAGGCGGCGGAACCCGGCCGGCTGCTGCTGCTCCGTCAGCCACCCGGGAAAGGCTGGTCGCTCCCGGCCGGCCTGCTCCAGCGCCGCGAGGCCCCGGTGATCGGCGCGGCCCGGGAGCTGCACGAGGAGAGCGGCATCGACCTGGCGCCGGAGCAGCTCCGGCCGGCGGTGCCGAACGCCGTCGTGCACGCCAAGGGCTGGGTGGACATGGTCTTCGAGGCCCGGGTCCCGGCCTCCACCACACCACTCGTGGTCGACGGCGCCGAGGTGTACGAGGCAGCCTGGCACCCCCTCGACGACCTGCCCAAACTGACCGTGGCGACCGCCCGGCTGCTCGCCCACTACGGGATCGGTCCGCTCGCCGACTCCGACCCGGCCGCCGAGGCACGTCCACCGTCGTGAACCGAGCCGGCGCAGCAGCACAACCCGTCGCACCGGACGGGCTCTGCGCGGTCGTCCTGGCCGCCGGTGAGGGGCGTCGGCTGCGCCCGCTCACCGAACACCGTCCGAAGGCCCTCTGTCCGGTGGGAAACGTGCCACTGCTGGACCGGGCCCTGCACCGGGTGGCGGGGCTCGGTCTCACCGGTCCGGAGACCGTCGCGGTGAACGCCTGCTACCTCGGCGACCAGGTGGTCCGGCACGTGGGTGGCCGGGCATGGCTCTCGGTGGAGCCGGGTGACCCGCTGGGCACCTCCGGTGGGGTGGCGAGGCTGCGGGACTGGATCGCCGGTCGGGGTGTCCTGGTCGGCAACGCCGACGCCTACCTCGCCGCGCCGGACAGCCCGCCCGGACCGGACATCGCCGCCCTGCTGGCCGGCTGGGACGGCCGGACCGTACGTCTGCTGGGTCAGCGGGTCGCCGGCCCGGCCCGCCCCGGCGACTTCGGTCAACACCGGTTCGCCGGGTTCTCGCTGTTGCCGTGGTCCCGGGTCAGGGACCTGCCGGCCGAACCGGCCGAACTGGTCCGGACCGTGTGGCGGCCGGCGGAGGCGGCCGGCGAGCTGGAGGTGGTCGAGTTCGCCGGCACGTACCTCGACACCGGCACGCCCGCCGACTACCTGGCCGCGAACCTGCACGCGGCGGGTGACGGCTGCCTGGTCGATGCCACCGCCACGGTGACCGGCCGGGCGCACCGCGCGGTGGTCGGGGCCGAGGCGACCGTGCACGGTACGGTCGACCGCTGCGTGGTCTGGCCGGGCGGCGTGGTGCACGCCGGCGAGCGGCTGCACGAGGCGGTACGTGTCGGCACGGACCTGACGGTGCCGGCCGGTGCCGAGCCGGAGCCACCCGGCACACCGTGACCCGGGTCCCGCCGGGGCCACCCGGCACACCGTGACCGGGTCCCGCCGGGGTTGACCCCTTAGCATGGGCGGGCACCCGCAACGCGACGCCGACCGCGGATCCCGTTCCCCGGGACCGTCGGCCGCGCCGGCCTGTCGACGAGAGGAGTCCCACCGGTGATCACCGCGATCGTGCTGATCGACTGCGCCACCGATTCGATCCCCGAGGTGGCCGAGTCGCTCGCCGCCCTGCCCGGCGTCAGCGAGGTCTACTCGGTCGCCGGTCACGTCGACCTGATCGCCGTGGTCCGGGTACGCGAGTTCGACCAGATCGCCGAGGTGATCGCCGGCCGGATCTCGAAGGTGCCGGGCGTGCTCAACACCGAGTCGCACATCGCCTTCCGCGCCTACTCCCAGCACGACCTGGAGGAGGCGTTCGCGATCGGCCTGCCGGACGCGGACTGACCCGGCGGCCTTCGCAGGGAGCGACCGGAGATGTGTACCCGCCGGTAACTACGCCCGGTACGATCCTCGGATGACCCCACAGCCCGGCTACGAACAGGTTTTCGTCGATCGGGGGACGGACCGGCTCGCGGTGCGGGTCTACCCGGAGCCCGCGGGCCGCCCGGACGCTCCGGTCGTGCTGCTCTGGCCCGCGATGGGGGTCCGGGCCAGCTACTACACCCCGTTCGTCGCCGCGCTGCGGGCCGCCGGGCTGGCGGTGGTGGTGACCGATCTGCGTGGCACCGGCGACAGCACCCCGGCACCGAGCCGCGCCTCCCGGTACGGCTATCCGGAGCTGGTCGAGGACGTCGGCGCCGTACTGGAGAGTCTGAAGTCACGGCTGGACGGGCGTACCCGCCTGCTGCTCGGTCACTCACTCGGTGGTCAGGCGGCGCTGCTGCACCTCGCCCGCACCGG
Organism: Plantactinospora sp. B5E13; assembly: GCF_039871775.1. NCBI lineage: Bacteria > Bacillati > Actinomycetota > Actinomycetes > Micromonosporales > Micromonosporaceae > Plantactinospora > Plantactinospora sp. B5E13. The sequence continues at coordinate 26,656 of NZ_JBDPLT010000043.1, read as the reverse complement.
CGGCGGGCAGGTCGACGGGCTGGCCCTGGTGGCCGCCGGCGTGCCGTACTGGCGACGCTACCCGGGGCACCGCCGCCTCCTGGTGCTGCCCGGCGCCCAACTGATCAACACGGTCGCCGGGATGCTCGGCAGCTGGCCCGGTTGGGGGTTCGGTGGCCGGCAGGCCCGGGGCGTGATCCGGGACTGGGCCCACACCGTCCGGACCGGACGGTTCCCCCGACTCGACGGGGTCGACGCCGAGGCGGCCGTCCGAACCGTACGTACCCCGGTGCTGGCGATCAGCGTCGAGGGTGACCCGCTGACCCCGCACGAGACGCTCGACGAACTCTGCGCCAAACTGACCGCCGCGCCGGTGCGGCGTGAGCGGTACGTCGGCGCGGAGGCGGACGGCCCGCTGAACCATTTCACCTGGGTCCGGGCCTCCACCCGGATCGCCGCCCGGGTGGCCGCGTTCGCCGCTGACCTGCCCGTCTCCCGGTAGCAGCAGGCGGAGCCGCAGACAGCGGGACGACGCGACGGGTCCACCGGCCGATCGGCCAGCGGACCCGTCACCCTGTGCTTCCCAACCAGCGGATCAGGGTCGAACCCTCTGACCAGCGGGTCAGTGTCGGACCGGACCCGGTCAGCTGGTCGTCGGACCCGGCGTGCCCGGCGTACCACCCCGCGACGGCGTCCCGGAGCTCACACCCGGGCTGGGTGCCACGGTGAGCCCACCCGGGATCGGCACCCCCAGGCTCTGGGCCAGTGAGACCAGCGCGTTGTGGTGCGCCTGCAGCACCGGGGCCGCCTGCTGCGCCACCTGCTTGGCCGCCGGGTCGGAGCCCTGCGTCAGCTCGGCCTGCACCAGCTGCATGGCCTGGCTGTGCGCGGTCAACTGGGCGGTGACCCACTGCGCGTCAAAATCCGCCCCGCTGACGTTCTGCAACTGGTTCACGACCGCCTGCTGCTCGCTGGTCACCTTGTTCGGCAGCGTCAACTTCCCCGCGGAGGCGACGCTCTGCACCTTCTGGTCCAACTGGGTGTGGTCGGTCACGAACCGCGCCCCGAGCGTCTTCACCTCCTGGTTGGTCCCCTTCTGCTGGGCGAGGTTGCCGGTGGCGATCTCCGCGAGGTTCACCTGGTGGATCGCCGTCAGGAACTGCTTGTCCTGCGCGGACAACGTGCTGGACGGCGTCGCGGACGGCGTCGCCGTCTGTTGCACGGCGGCGCTGTACGCGGCTCCGGCCGGCACCAGGCCGAGCAACACCATCGAGACGAGCACGCCCAAGCGTTTGGTTACCAACATGGTTGTTCCCCCCTCCGTCGTTGAACCTGAGGGGTACCCGGTTGTCCGCCGGACACGCGGACGGATCGAGCCCGGCACGAACCCGCAGCGTCCGGGCCGGTTCACGCTGGGAAACACTGGTTCCGCCGCCGGTCGGCGGGTTCAGCCGGCGGTCTCCGGGGAAGGCGACCGGTTGGTCACTCGGCGGCCTTCGCCACCTTGGCGACGTCGATCCACTGGTCGAGCGTGCGGGCGGCGGCACCGGAGTCGATGGACGCCGCCGCGCGGTCGAGTCCGGCGCGCAGCGCCGGCAGCAGGTCGCCCTCGAAGCCGCTGTGCGCGACCAGCGCCGCCGCGGTGTTGAGCAGGACCGCGTCCCGAACCGGACCCGGCTCACCGGTGAGCAGTCGGCGGGTCACGTCGGCGTTGAAGGAAGCGTCGCCACCGCGCAGGTCACCGGGGGCCGACCGGGGCAGGCCGAGGTCCACCGCGTCGACCACGGTCTCCTCGACCCGGCCCTGTGTCGCGATCCACAGCCGGGTCGGCGCGGCGGTGCTGAACTCGTCCAGCCCGTCCTCACCCCGCATCACCAGGACCGAGTCACCCCGGCGGGCGAAGACCTCGGCCACCACCGACGCCATCCGGGGGTCGAAGCAACCGACCGCGCCGGCCCCGGGCCGCGCCGGGTTGGTCAGCGGACCGAGGAAGTTGAAGACTGTCGGCACACCCATCTCCCGCCGGGGCACGGCGGTGTGCCGCATCCCAGGATGGAACCGGGCGGCGAAGCAGAATCCGATCCCGACCTCGGTGACGCACCTGGCCACCCCGACCGGTCCCAGGTCGAGCGGTACGCCGAGATGTTCCAGCAGGTCGGCCGCACCGCAGGACGAGGAGGCCGCCCGGTTGCCGTGCTTGACCACCGGCACCCCGGCCCCGGCCAGCACCATCGCCGTCATCGTGGAGATGTTGACCGTGTGGGCCCGGTCCCCGCCGGTGCCGACCACGTCCACGGCGCCGGACCGCAGCGCCTCCGGCAGTTCCACCAGGGTGGCCCGGGTCAGCATGGCCTCGACCAGGCCGGCCAACTCGGCCGGGGTCTCCCCCTTGGCACGCAGCGCGGTGGCGAACCCGGCGATCTGCACCGGGGTCGCCGACCCTGCCATGATCTCGCCCATCGCCCACGCGGTGTCGGCGGTGGAGAGTTCCTCACCGCGCAACAGCGCGGCGAGGAGGTTGGGCCAGGTCCGTTCCCCCATGCGGGCCTCCCGAGCGGAGCGGGTGGTTGGCGAGTGTCGCGTGTGGCGGTCTGACCGGGCGCCGTCATCCCGGGCCGGCGGTCCCTCGGCGGGCGCGGCGTCGGGGGCGCGGTCGGTCAGGAGCGGGCGGGTGCCCCGTCGGCCCGGGCCCGCAGCAGCCCGGCGACGGTCTGGCCGGTGGTCACCGGGTCGAGCGGGTGGACCAGGGTCGCGTCGACCTGCGCGTAGGCGGCGAGCCACCGGTCCGCCGCACGGGCGATCACCACGCAGGTCGGCGGCGCGTCGTCCCGGTCGTCCTTGATCTGCCGGGCGATGCCGAGGCCACCGGCCGGCGTCGCCTCGCCGTCGAGCAGCAGCAGGTCGATCTCGTAGTCGTCGACCAGCCGGATGCACTTCTCGTAGCTGTCCGCGTCGACGAACTCGACGGTCAGGTCGGCGGCCGGTCGGGTGCCCACGGCGAGCCGCATCCGGTCCCGGACCTCCGGGTCGTCGCTGTAGAGCAGGACGGTGTATAGACGATCGCTCATCGGTTGCCAGGCTCCCACCTCGTAGCTGCCCGCCGATCGTACCGGTCCCGCCCCGACGCCGACCGGCCCGCCCGGCCCGGGGGTGGGCGCCGCCCGAATCCCGGGACGTGGAACGGTCCGACGGTCAGCCGGACGTACCGGCCGAGTTCCGGGCCGCCTGGTCCCGGGCCTCCTGCCGGTCCAGCTCACGGTCGATCCGCCGGGCCTCCCGCTCGGACTGCCGGATCCACTGCACCACCAGTACGGCGATCATGGTGACGCTGACGAACTCGCCCCCGGCCCAGAGGATGCCGCCGGCGACCTTCTGGTCGGCGAACGGGTCGGCCCAGCCGAGCGCCAGCGACGGGTACCAGTCGCCGCCGAACAGGGTGGTGCTCTGCATGACGGTGAGCCCGAGCACAGTGTGGAACGGCACCGAGAGCACCATCAGCAGGGCCCGGGCCGGGTACGGCCAACGGCCGGGCAGCGGATCCAACCCGACCAGCGGCCAGAAGAAGAGGCAGCCGGTGACGATGAAGTGCGCGTGGACCCACTCGTGGGCCAGCGGATGTTCCAACGTCACCCGGTAGAGCCCGGTGAAGTACAGCACGAACGGGTTGACCACGAAGAGCGCGTACGCGAGGAGCGGGAACGACAGGACCCTCGCCACCCGGCTGTGCAGTACGGCGAGCAGCCGCCGCCGGGGCGCGCCGGTGAGCGTACGCAGGGCCAGGGTGATCGGCGCGCCGAGCGCCAGGAAGATCGGCGCCACCATGGAGAGCACCATGTGCTGGACCATGTGCACCGAGAGCAGCGTGGTGTCGTACGCGCCGAGCCCGCTCAGCGTCACCGCCGCGATGCCGCCGAGACCGGGGCCCAGGAACAGCACGGTACGCGCGACGGGCCACCGGTCGCCCCGGATCCGCAGCCGGTACACCCCGTAGAGGTACAGGGCGGCGGCGAGCACCAGGCCGACCGCGAGCCAACTGTTCAACGTGCTCTCGGTGAGGATCGAGGAGACGGTGAACGGCGCCGTCTCGGCGCTCCCACCGGCGAGGACGTCCGGAGTCGGCAGGGCGACGGGTACGGCGGTCACGGGGTCGGGATCGACGTGCAGCACGTTTTTCAGGCTAGGCCAGACGAACCGGGCGGGGTGCGTCACCCCATCCGACGAGGGAGTTAGGCCACCCCGACGATCGCCGATGCCGATCAGGGGCAATAATGACCGCGTGACTGCGGCCTCAGCCATTGACAAGAGCCGGATCCACTCACTGACCCGACCGAACATGGTCAGCGTCGGGACGATCGTGTGGCTCTCTAGCGAACTCATGTTCTTCGCGGCGTTGTTCGCGATGTACTTCTCCATCCGCGCGGCGGCGCCGGAGTTGTGGGAGAAGCACACCGAAGCGCTCAACATCCCGTACGCGACGACGTTCACGGTGATCCTGGTGCTTTCCTCGATCACCTGTCAGCTCGGCGTGTTCGCCGCGGAGCGGGGTGATGTGCACGCGCTGCGCCGCTGGTTCACCGTCACCTTCGTGATGGGCCTGATCTTCGTGCTCGGTCAGTTGAACGAGTACCGGGAGCTGGTACACGAAGGGGTGAAGATCAACGCTGACGGGTACGGGTCGACGTTCTACCTGACCACCGGCTTCCACGCGCTGCACGTGACCGGCGGTCTCGTGGCCTTCATCATCTTCATGATCCGGACCACCATGGGCCGGTTCACCCCCGCGCAGGCCACCTCGGCGATCGTCGTGTCCTACTACTGGCACTTCGTCGATGTGGTCTGGATCGCGCTGTACGGCATGATCTACTGGCTCCAGTGATCTTGGTGCTGTCACGTTCCGCCACGATGCTCCGTCCCTGAGACAAGGTCGAGAAAACCGTTAAGGACACAGGCCATGACTTCTGACACCCCCGGCGGCGCCCGCTCCCGCGGGCTGCTCTCGCGGCTGCGCCGTGCGCGGTCCAGTCCGCGTAGCAAGGCCCGCCGGCGGCTGGGCGCCGCAGTCCGGCTACTGGCCGCACTGACCCTGGCCGGCGGCGCCTACACCGTCTTCGCGCCGGGCCTGCAGGCGCAGGACACCCCGCAGCTGACCACGGCCGCCCAGGAGGGCAAGGCGCTCTTCGACACCAGCTGCGTGACCTGCCACGGGCGCAACGCCCAGGGCATCGAGGGCCGCGGCCCGAGCCTGATCGGCGTCGGTGCCGCCTCGGTGGAGTTCCAGGTCGGCAGCGGCCGGATGCCGCTGGCGCGCCAGGAGGCCCAGGCGGAGCGGAAGCCCCCGGTCTTCAACAACGACGAGATCCAGCAGCTCGCGCAGTACGTGCAGGAGCTTGGCGGCGGGCCGCAGCTGCCCGAGGGCGAGAACCTGCACCGGGGTGCCGACGTCGCCGAGGGTGGCCGGCTGTTCCGGCTCAACTGCTCCTCCTGCCACAGCTTCGGCGGTGGCGGTGGCGCCCTCTCGTCCGGCAAGTTCGCCCCGAACCTGCGGCCGGCGAACGACCGGCAGATCTACGCCGCGATGCTGACCGGCCCGCAGAACATGCCGGTCTTCGGCGACAACCAGCTGCGCCCGGACCAGAAGGCCGACATCATCGCGTACGTCCAGGAGACCCTGGCCAAGGACCGCGACCCGGGCGGGCTGAACCTCGGTCGCCTCGGCCCCTCCACCGAGGGCGTGGCGATCTTCCTGGTCGGCATCGTGGCGCTGGTCTTCGCCTCGCTGTGGATTGCGGGTAAGTCATGAGCACGCGTACCGACGAACAGACCCACGGGGCCACCCGCGAGCCGTTCGACGTGAACGACCCGGAAGTGTCCCGCTTCGACATCGTGCGGGAGGGGGCCCGGCGCGACGACATCGAGATCGTCCACTACGAGTCCCAGTTCCCGGTACCGGGCACCAAGGCGGAACGCCGGCTGACCCGGTTCGTCACCTGGCTCTTCCTGCTGGTCGGGCTCTTCTCGACCGCCTTCGTGGTGGCGTACGTCTGGTGGCCGTGGAAGTACGAGCACGGCACCGGGATGACCAAGTTCTACACCCCGTTCCTCGGCCTGACCCTCGGTCTGGCGCTGCTCGGCATCGGCTTCGGCATCCTGATCTGGGGCAAGAAGCTGCTCCCGAAGGAGGTCTCGATCCAGGACCGGCACATCGAGCCGGCCTCGGACGAGGAACGCGCCCTCACCGGCAGCACGCTGCTCTACATGGTCGACGAACTCGGCGTACGGCGTCGCCCGCTGCTGGGCGTCTCGCTGCTCGCGGGCCTCGCCCCGGTCGGTGCGGTCGCCGCCGCGCCGCTCATCGGCGGTCTGATCGAGCAGCCGCACAAGAACAACCAGATGTTCACCACGGGCTGGAAGCCGATCGCCCACGGGAACACCACCGAGCTGGTCAAGCTGACCCACCACGACGGCACCCCGGTACGTCCCGAGGATGTCAGCCCCGGTGGTCAGATCACGGTCTTCCCCGGCATCCCGGACGGTGCGACCAACAAGCACGCGGACTCCCCCGTGCTGCTGATCCACCTCCGTCCGACCGACGCCGAGGAGGCGCGGGCGGCGAACCAGCGGGCCGGCCACGGCGACTACATGTGGGGCAACTACATCGCGTACTCCAAGATCTGTACGCACGCCGGTTGCCCGGCCAGCCTCTACGAGCAGCAGACCAACCGGCTGCTCTGCCCCTGCCACCAGTCGCAGTTCCTCATCACCGACAACGCCCGTCCGGTCTTCGGACCCGCGAGCCGGCGACTCCCTCAGCTGCCGCTGACCGTTGAGGGTGGCTTCTTCGCGGCGAAGTCCGACTTCACCGAGACCGTCGGGCCCGACTTCTGGGAGCGGCCGTGAAGCGTCGAAGGTTCGACATAGCGGCGGTGCCGGGCAAGGCGGCCCGTGAGGTCGACGACCGGCTCCAGGTGAACACCCCGCTGCGTTCCCTGCTCAACAAGGTCTTCCCGGACCACTGGTCGTTCCTGCTCGGTGAGATCGCGCTCTTCTCGTTCATCGTGCTGCTGCTGACCGGTGTCTACCTGACCCTGTTCTTCGAGCCGTCGCTGACCGAGGTGACCTACGACGGCAGTTACCGTCCGCTGCAGGGCACCCACATGTCCGCGGCGTACGCCTCGAGCCTGGACATCTCGTTCGATATCCGCGGCGGCCTGATCATGCGGCAGATGCACCACTGGGCCGCGCTGCTGTTCATGGCGGCGATCGTGGTGCACATGCTCCGGATCTTCTTCACCGGCGCGTTCCGCAAGCCGCGTGAGCTGAACTGGATGATCGGCTACCTGCTGTTCTGGGTCGGCTTCCTGGCCGGCTTCACCGGATACTCGCTCCCGGACGACGGGCTCTCCGGCACCGGCCTGCGGATCGCCTCGGCGATCATGCTCTCCATCCCGGTGGTGGGTTCCTGGCTGACCTCGTCGATCTTCGCCGGGGAGTTCCCGGGCGACATCATCATCAGCCGGTTCTTCATCGCCCACGTGCTGCTGATCCCGGGCCTGCTCGTCGCCCTGATCAGCGTGCACCTCGGACTGGTCTTCAAGCAGAAGCACACCCAGTGGCCCGGCCCCGGCCGGACCAACTCGAACGTGGTCGGCGAACGGATGTTCCCGCGCTACGCGATCAAGCAGGGTGGCTTCTTCATGATCGTCTTCGGCGTGATCGCGCTGCTCGGCGGTCTGGTGCAGATCAACCCGATCTGGCTCTTCGGCCCGTACGAGGCGGGCGTGGTCTCCGCCGCCAGTCAGCCCGACTGGTACGTCATGTTCCTGGACGGCTCGACCCGGCTGATGCCGCCGTGGGAGATCAACATCCCGATCGGCAACGGTTACGTCATCCCGCCGCTGTTCTGGCCGACCGTGGTGCTGCCCGGCATCCTGACCGTGCTCCCGCTGCTCTACCCGTTCATCGAGGCGCGGATCAACAAGGACCGGCGGATCCACAACCTGCTGCAGCGCCCGCGCGACGTACCCGGCCGGACCGCCCTCGGCGCGATGGCGGTGACGTTCTGGGTGGTGCTGACGCTCTCCGGCGCCAACGACGTGATCGCGGACAAGTTCTTCATCAGCCTGAACGCGATGACCTGGGCGGGCCGGATCGGTCTGATCATCCTGCCGCCGCTGGCCTACTACGTCACCTACCGGATCTGCCTGGGTCTCCAGCAGCACGACCGGGAGGTGCTGGCGCACGGTGTCGAGACCGGCATCATCCGGCGACTGCCGAACGGGCAGTTCGTCGAGGTGCACCAGCCGCTCGCCCCGGCGGACGAGCACGGCCACACCGAGCTGGAGTACGTCGGCTGGGTGGTGCCGAAGAAGATGAACCGGCTCGGCGCGCTGGGCCCGGCCATCAAGGGCTTCTTCTACCCGATCGAGAAGCCGGTCGAAGCACCGGTCTCGCCCGGCCACCCGCCGGTCGAGCCCCGCTCCGAGCAGCAGGAGATCGGCAGCGGCAAGCACTGAGCTGTCAGTAAGCAGGGCCCCTTCTTGTCGCCGGCTGCCGCCGGCGGTCAGGAAGGGGCCCTTCTCTACGCCCCTACCCCCCCGTGCGCGCCCCGCCGACATCGGCGGCGTCCACGAGGTCGACGAAGTCGAGGATCCGCCGGTTCACCAGCTCCGGCTCTTCGAGCGGAAGCCCGTGGCCGGCGCCGGGCACGATCTCGGTCCGGACCCCGGCGACCAGTTCCCGGACCCGGGACGCCGCCCGAGCGGGCCGCAGCAACGAGCTACGACCACCGAACAGCACCTGCATCGGTACCTGGACCGCGCGGAGTTCGTCGTCGTCGAGCCGCCGGGCTGCCGGCCGGTTGGTACGCCAACTACGGGCGGCGATCATGATGGGGGCCAACTGTTCGGGCGACTCGATCAGGGCATGGTTGGCCAACAGCCGGGACAGCCGGGCACGGGTCCGGCGCGGGGCCAGGGTCGCGAGCACGCCGAGCAGGAGGTTGGCGTAGAACCGGATCGGCACCTTCTCCAGGCCCCCGGGGTCGAGCAGCGTCACCGAGGCCAACCGGGCCGGCCCGTACACGGCCTGGTTGAGGGCGAGCCAGCCGCCGTACGAGAGGCCCACCAGGTGTACGTCGTGAAGTCCGAGCCCGGCCAACACCGCGTCGAGCCAGGCCGCGTTGTCGGCGGACCCGTGCAGAACCTGCCGCTGGAACCGTCCGATCCGTTGTCCAGTCCCCGCCACCGTCCGCCCCTCCCTCTCGTTGGCAGTACGACTGTATAGTACGCTCGTACCAGAAAAGAACGGACGGCGACCCGCACAATCGAGGGTCACCTCCGACACGGGACGGGAGACCAGCGGGTGCCGAGACTGGCCGATCACGAACAACGGCGGACGCAGATCATCGATGCCCTGCTGCGGATCGCCGCTGACCGCGGGCTGCACGCCGCCACCATGCGAACCGTCGCGGCAGAGGCCGGAGTCACGGTCAGCACGGTGCAGTACTACTTCCACAGCAAGGAACAGCTGCTCTTCGCCGCACTGCAACAGCTCTCCGAGGCGGTGGGCCGGCGGGTGGCCGCCCGGCGCGCCAACTCGACAAGAAACGACTCGACCGGAGCCAGCGGACCTCTGCGGCCGGTGCTCGAGGAGTGGCTCGGCCAACTCATCCCCGCCGACGCCGAGCAGCGGGCCGCGTACACGGTCTTCGCCGCCTACCACGCCCTCGCGCTGACCGACCCGCACCTGGCCGCGTTGCCGTACGCCCGCAACTCACAGGACCTCGAGAGCGGCCTTCGCGACCTGCTCGACCGGGCCCGACGTACCGGCGAGGTCGCCGACGACCGGGACGTCGACGCGGAGGCCGCCAACCTGCTCGCCCTGGCGACCGGCCTGGCGGACAGCGTGATGGCCGGCCTACGCGACGCGGAGGCCGCGCTGAGGCTGCTACGGCACCAGCTGGACCAGGTATTCGGCACCACTGCCCCGGTCGGCTGAGCCGACCCGGAAAGCCGAAGGCCCGCCACCCGGAGGGGTGGCGGGCCTTCGACAGGTGTGCTGCCCTGATCAGTGCTCGGCGGTACGCCGGGTGCCGCTGTAGTACTCGAAGAGCAGACCGCAGGCGGCGAAGACCACCGCGACCAGGCCGGTGGCGATCAGCCACCACTGCCAGAAGACCAGGCCCAGCCCGGCGACGCTGGCGGCCACGGCGATGCCGAACGGCCAGTAGCTGCCCGGGCTGAAGAACCCGACCTCACCGGCGCCGTCGGCGATCTCGCCGTCCGGCCGGTCCTCCGGACGCGGGTCGATCCGGCGCGACACGAACCAGAAGAAGCCGCCGCACATCGCGGTGAGCAGGCAGGACAGAATCAGCGCGACGAGCCCGATCCACTCGACCCGACCGTCCGCGCCGTGCGTCCAGAGCCCGTAGACAACGGCGGCGATTGCCAGGAAGAACGACACGATGCCGAACAGGCGCCACTCAGACTTCATTTTCGCCGCCCTCAGCTTCCCGCGCCCGCGGCGCTCGCGTTACCGAAGTTGTTGACGTCGCGCCGGGTGTCGAACGGCTTGGTCGTCGTCGCCAGCGGAGCCTCGCCGATCGAGGTCAACGCGTCCTGCGTCGACTGCCCGGCCCGCTTCGCGGCGATGAACCGGTCGTACTCGTCCGGCGACACCACCCGCAGCTCGAAGTTCATCATCGAGTGGTACGTGCCGCACAGTTCGGCGCAGCGGCCGACGAACGCACCCTCCTGGTCGAGGCTGCTGATCTGGAAGACGTTACGGACGTTGCCCGGGAAGACGTCGCGCTTGAAGAGCAGCTCCGGCACCCAGAACGAGTGGATGACGTCCCGGCTGGTCTCCTCGATCCGGATGCTCCGCCCGGTCGGCAGGACCAGGATCGGGATCACCTCGGTGGTGCCCAGCGTCGAGGCGACCGTGGTCGCGTCCTCGCCCGGCCGGTCCCGGTAGTTGAACTGCCAGTTCCACTTGAAGCCGACCACCTCGACGGTGACGTCGGGGTCGTCCGTGACCTTGTTGACCCCGGTCTGGACGATCGCCGTGTAGTAGAAGAGCACGGAGACGACCAGGATCGGCGCGATGGTGTAGAGGAACTCCATCGGCATGTTGAACCGGGTCTGCACCGGCAGCGCCTCGCCCCGCTTCCGGTAGCGGATGATGCACCAGAAGATCAGACCCCAGACGAAGACGCCGACCGCGAGCGCGGCGATCACCGACGCGATCCACAGGTCGTACATCCGGTGGGCCTCCGGGCTGATGCCACCCTGGGGCCAGCCGAAACCGTCGAACGTCTGTCCGACGTCACAGCCGGTCAGCATGGCGAGCAGCACGGCACCGCCGGCTCCGAGCCCGGCCAGCCGGCCCAGCGAGCGACGCTGGCCGTGTCCCCGGGAACCCCGGGGACTGCTCTGCCGTACGACCGACGGCGGTACCTCCGAACCCCTTGCGACCACCTGGTCCTGCCTCCCTAGCGCGCCGCTCGCTGTCCGCTTTGTCGACACCGGCGGCAAAGGCGTCACCGACGGTCGCAGATTACTCGACCTGCGACGGCTGGACGGCCTTGGGGTCCGCGTCCCCACTCCGCCGGGGGATCTTGCCTGATCCGCACCCCGGGTTACCGTTCCCTGGTGAACGTGCCTCCGGCGTACTTCGACGCGGCGGCCGCCGCACCGTTACACCCGGTAGCCCGCCAGGCGATGCTGGCGGCTCTGGAGGACGGTTGGGCGGATCCGGCGAAGCTCTACACGCAGGCCCGCCGGGCCCGCCAGCTGCTCGACGCGGCGCGGGCGGCGACCGCCGAGGTGCTCCGGGTACGCCCCGACGAGCTCTCCTTCACCCCCAGCGGTACGGCCGCCGCGCACGCCGCCGTACTGGGCGGTCTGGCCGGGCGTCGGCGGGCCGGAAACACCCTGGTGCACTCGGCGATCGAACACTCCGCGGTGCTGCACGCCGCGGAACGGCACGTGGCCCAGGGCGGGATGGCCGCCCCGGTGCCGGTGGACCGGTCGGGTCGACTCGACCTCGACGCCTGGTCGGCGGCGGTCACCGCACCCGGGGTGGCGCTGGCCGCGCTGATCAGTGCCAGTCACGAGGTGGGCACCACCCAGCCGGTCGCCGAGGCGGCCCGGTCCTGCGCCACGGCCGGGGTGCCGCTCCACGTCGACGCCGCGCAGTCGGTCGGCCGGGTACCGGTGCCGGCGGGCTGGTCGATCCTGTCGGCCAGCGCACACAAGTGGGGTGGGCCACCCGGCGTCGGGCTCCTGGTGGTGCGCAAGGGCACCCGGTGGGAGTCGCCGTATCCGGCGGACGACCGGGAGTCGGGCCGTACCCCCGGGATGCCGAACCTGCCGGCGGTCGTCGCGGCGGCGGCCGCGTTGCGGGCGGTGGACGCCGAGGCCGCCGCCGAGGCCGCCCGGCTCGCCCCGCTGGTGGACCGGATCCGGGCCGTCGTGGCCGACACGGTGCCCGACGTGGAGGTGGTCGGTGACCCCGTCGACCGGCTCCCCCACCTGGTCACCTTCTCGTGCCTGTACGTCGACGGCGAGGCGCTGCTGCACGCCCTGGACCGGCGGGGCTTCGCCGTCTCCTCGGGCTCCTCCTGCACCTCCTCGACGCTGCGTCCGTCGCACGTGCTGGAGGCGATGGGTGTGCTCTCCCACGGCAACGTCCGGATCTCCCTGCACCGGGACAGCACCGCGGCCGAGGTGGAGAGGTTCCTGACCGAGCTGCCGGGCATCGTCGCCGACCTGCGGGCCGAGGCCGGTGCGGTCGGTCTGTAGCCCGACCGTCGACCGGCAGACCGGGAAGCCGTCGGGCCGCCGCCTCCTGCGGCGACCCGACCCGGCGCTGGCGGTCCGGGGTGGCGTTTGGCGACCCGGCACCCGACAACGGAGAATCGCCGGGTGGACGAGTCGGCGCCGGCGGACAACCCGGACGAGGTCATCGACTGCCTCGGCAAGCGCTGTCCGCTGCCGGTGATCGCGGCGGCCCGGCGGCTGCCCGAGCTGCCGGTCGGCACGGTCCTGCGGGTACTCGCCGACGACCCGGCGGCGGCGATCGACATTCCGGCCTGGTGCCGGATGCGTGGGCAGGAGTTCGTCGGCGCCTCGACGGTGGACGGCGCACCGGCCTACGACGTCCGCCGGGTCCACTGAACCGCGGACCGGCGCGCCACCACCCGCGCGGTCACCCGAGGTACGGCCGGACCTCCTCGGCGGCCTCGTCGCCGTACGACTCGGCGAGGCGCTTCACGAACAGGTCGGAACGGACCTCGTACTCCTGGGTGCCGACCGTCTCCAGGACCAGGGTGGCGAGCAGCGAGCCGACCTGGGCGGCCCGTTCCAGGCCGAGTCCCCAGGAGATGGCGGCGAAGAAGCCGGCCCGGAACCCGTCGCCGACCCCGGTCGGGTCGGCGATGTGCAGCTCGCGGGCGATCGGTACCCGGAACGGGGTGATGTCCCGGCCGGCGATCTCGACGCCGTCCTTGCCGAGCGTGGTCACCCGGATCTTGACCCGGTCCAGCAGCTGCTCGTCGGTCAGGCCGGCCTTGCTCTGCAGCAGGGACTTCTCGTAGTCGTTGGTCAGCAGGTAGTCCGCACCGTCGATCAGGCCGATCACGTCGCTGCCGTCCATCCGGGCGAGCTGCTGGGACGGGTCGGCGGCGAAGGCGTACCCGCGCTGGCGGCACTCCTCGGAGTGTCGCAGCATCGCGGCCGGGTCGTTGGCGCTGACCAGGACGAGGTCGAGCCCACCGATCCGGTTCGCGACCGGGGCGAGTTCGATGTTGCGGGCCTCACTCATCGCGCCGGCGTAGAAGGAGGCGATCTGGCACATCTCGGTGTCCGTGGTGCAGACGAACCGGGCGGTGTGCGCGACCTCGCTGACGTGCACCGAGTCGCAGTCGACGCCGTGCCGCTCCAGCCACGAACGGTAGTCGTCGAAGTCGGCGCCGACGGCACCGAGCAGTACGGGGCTCAGCCCGAGCTGGGCCATGCCGAACGCGATGTTGGCGGCCACCCCGCCGCGCCGGAGCACCAGCTCGTCGACGAGGAAGGAGAGTGAGACCTTGTGCAACTGGTCGGCGATGAACTGATCCGCGAACCGACCTGGAAAGCTCATCAGGTGGTCGGTCGCGATCGAGCCGGTAACGGCGATCTTCATGTCGGCCCTCAGGATCGGGAGATGGAACCGCGGCCGGGTCAGCCTACCGGTCCGGTTTCCCCCACGCCCCCGGTCGATCGGCTTCCGGCCACCGGCATGTCACCACGTCGTGGTCTGGAGATCACCGCTGGTTGCCGTCCGGCACGCCGAAGGCGTCCGCCCCGGGGTGCCGCCGCCGGCACGGACAACGGGCCGCCCGTACGCCGGTGACGTGACGGGGCTGTCCGTCGTGTCACCCGCGCGGGGCGGCCCGCTGGGGCAGAACTGTTGGTGCTGTGGTGTGCGGGCGCCGATCAGTGGAACGAGTCGCCGCACGCGCAGGAGTTCTGCGCGTTCGGGTTGTCGATGGTGAAGCCCTGGGCGTCGATCCGGTCCGCGAAGTCGATGGTCGCACCGGTCAGGTAGGGCGCGCTCATCCGGTCGACGACAACCTCGACCCCGCCGAAGTCGTTGACGATGTCACCGTCGAGCGAACGCTCGTCGAAGAAGAGCTGGTAACGCAGGCCGGAGCAGCCGCCCGGCTGCACGGCGACCCGCAGCCGGAGGTCGTCCCGCCCCTCCTGCTCGATCAGGGCCTTCACCTTCTGCGCCGCGACGTCGGTGAGGACGACGGTGCTCGGGGCGGTTGCCGCGGTCGACTCGGTCTGCGCTGGCGTTGTCACGTGAAAATCTCCCCTGCGCGGTGCGATGATTGTCCGTAGAGGCCAACGCTAGTCGGATGGCCGATGATTCCCGTTCCGGGTTCTCTTTGATTGTAGGCGGGTGCGAGGCAGGTCACCCGGCCTCGGACAACTAGGCGGGTGTGGTCAGGCCCACCGGCCGGAGACTCTCCGCCAGCACCGCCCGCTGGGTCGGCCGGGCCTCGGCATGCCGCTGTCGACCCGCCTCGGTCAACGTGACGTACACCCCACGCCGGTCCTGCTCGCACAGGGCCCGGCAGACGAGTCCGTCGCGTTCGAGTCGGGCCACCGCCCGACTGAGCGCGCTCTGGCTGAGATGGACCCCCTCGGCCAGCTCCTGCATCCGGAGCTTCTGCTCCGGTACGTCGGCCAGCCGGTCGATCACCTCGAACTCGCTCATGCCCAGCCCGTGTCGCTCCTGCAGGCCGCGCTCCAGCGCGCAGGACGTCGCCGCGTAGCAGCTCGCCAACTCCCGCCAGGCGGTGGCGAGCACCTGGTCCTCGGACACGGTCGGGATGTTACCACATGCACAGGAAATAGCTGCACGAGCATTAGTTGCTTGCACATTAGATGCACGTGCACGTAAGTTCGCCGGCATGGCTTTTTCCGCTCCACCGGTCACCGATCCAGCAACGCCCCGACCAGGGGCCGCCGCCCCGACGTACGACGCCCCGGCCGGTCCCCGGATGACCGCCCGACTCTGGGGCGCGTTGATCGTGCTCTGCGGCGCGCTCTTCCTCGACGGGCTCGACGTCTCGATGGTCGGCGTGGCCCTCCCCTCGATCCAGGCGGACCTGGGCCTGTCCAACTCGGCCCTGCAGTGGATCGTCAGCGGCTACGTCCTCGGGTACGGCGGCCTGCTGCTGCTCGGTGGGCGTACCGCCGACCTGCTCGGCCGACGCCGGGTCTTCCTCTGGGCGATCGCTGTCTTCGGCGTCGCCTCGCTGCTCGGCGGGCTGGTCGACGACCCGAACCTGCTCATCGCCACCCGGTTCGCCAAGGGCGTGGCCGCCGCCTTCACCGCCCCGGCCGGGCTCTCCATCATCACCACGACCTTCCCCGAGGGGCCGGCCCGCAACCGCGCGCTCAGCTTCTACACCGCCTGCGGCGCCAGTGGCTTCTCCCTCGGCCTGGTCTTCGGCGGGCTGCTCACCGAGGCCGGCTGGCGCTGGACCTTCCTGCTGCCCGCCCCGATCGCGCTCGCGGTACTGGTCGCCGGCAGCCGACTCATCCCGGCCGAACGTCACCGGCGACCCGTCGGCGGCTACGACCTCGGTGGTGCCGCCACCTCGACCGGCGCCCTGCTGCTCCTGGTGTACGCCGTCGTCTCCGCCCCGGCGGCCGGCTGGCTCTCGGCCCGTACGCTCGGCACCTTCGCCCTGGTCGCCGCCCTGCTCGCGGCCTTCGTCGTGATCGAGCGGCGGGTGGCCCACCCGCTGGTCCCGCTCGGCGTGCTGGGCCGGCGGAGTCTGGTCGGCGCCAACCTCGCCGCGCTGGCGGTGACCGGCTCCTACATCGGGTTCCAGTTCATCGGCACGCTCTACACCCAGATCGTGCTCCAGTGGTCCCCGCTGGAGATGGCGCTCGCCTTCCTGCCCGGCGGGCTGGTGGTGGCGTTCGGCGGGCCACGGGTCGGGGCACTGGTCAACCGGTTCGGCACCGCCCGGGTGGTGGCGGCCGGCTTCCTCGCCTTCGTCGCCGCGTACCTGCTCTTCCTCCGGATCGACGGCGAACCGCGCTACCTGGGCGTGATCCTGCCCACCATGCTGCTGGTCGGCCTCGGCTTCGCCCTCGCCTTCCCGTCGCTGAACATCCAGGCCACCGCCGGAGTCGCCGACCACGAGCAGGGTCTGGCCTCCGGACTGGTGCAGACCGCGTTCCAGATCGGCGGGGCGATCGTGCTCGCCGGAGTGACCGCGATCCTCGCCACCGACCAGGCGGCGCCCGGCCGGGTACCCGACTCGTTCTATCCGGCGCTCGGCCTGGTCACCGGGGTCGCCCTGCTCGGGCTGCTCGTCACGGCGCTCACCGCCACCACCGCCCGCCGGACCCGCTGAGCGGGCGTGGGGTCAGGAGGGGCCCTTCCTGGACGAAAGAAAGCGACAGGAAGGGCCCCTCCTCACCCTCGGCTCCACTGGCGGGTCACCCTCGGCTCCACTGGCGGGCCAGCCGGGCGGCGATCGCCCGCAGCCCCTCCGCCGGTCGGCTCATCGCCCGTTCGACGCCGCCGTGCGGCTCGCCGCCGAAGTGCTCGACCAGGCTGTGGGTCTCGGTCACCCCGACCGAGGCCGCCTCCCGACGCCCGGCGCTGACCCTGCCGGCGACCACCACGCAGGGCAGGCCACGGTCCCGGGCCGCCGCCGCCACCCCGGCCACCACCTTGCCGCGCAGTGACTGGTGGTCGAACGAGCCCTCCCCGGTGATCACCAGGTCGGCCTGCTCGAGCGCGGCCTCCAGACCGGTCAACCGGGTGACCAGGTCGATACCGGACGCACACCGCCCGCCGAGCGCCAGCACCGCCGCGCCGAGCCCGCCGGCCGCGCCGGCGCCGGGCAGTTGGGCCAGCCCGGCCGGACAGCCTGGAAGATCCCGCTCCAGCACCTCGGCGAAGCGTTCCAGGGCGGCGTCGAGCAGCAGCACGTCCTCCCGGGAGGCGCCCTTCTGCGGCCCGAAGACGTTCGAGGCGCCGGTCAGCCCGGTCAGCGGGTTGTCCACGTCGGTGGCGGCGACCAGTTCCACGCCCCGGGTCTGCGGCCGACCGGCCAGTCCCGCGACGGCGGCCAGCGCCGCGCCGCCGTACGGGAGGGCCATCCCGGCGGAGTCGACCGGTACGGCGTTCAGCGCGGCCAGCAGCCCCGCTCCCCCGTCGTTGACCGCCGAGCCGCCCAGCCCGATCACCACCCGCCGCACCCCGCACTCGGCGGCGGTCGCGACCAGCGCGCCGAGGCCGTACGAGGTGGTCCGTTTCGGGTCCCGCTCGTCCAGGGCCAGCAGGTGCAGGCCGCACGCCTGGGCGCTCTCCAGGTACGCCGTACCGCCGTCGGCGGTGACCAGGATCTCCCCGTCGACCGGGCGGCCGAGCGGGTCGACGGTCGACACCGGCACCCGGCGGCCGGGTACGGCGGCGGCGAGCACCTCGACGAACCCGGGTCCGCCGTCGGCGAGTGGCCGGACCTCGATCTCGTCCGTCGGCGCGCCCTCCCGCCACCCGTCGAGGATCGCGGCGGCCACCTCGGGGGCGGAGAGGGTGCCGGCGAACTTGTCCGGACAGATCAGGATCCGCATGGTCGGCAAGTGTGGCAGCCCACATCCGTACGGGCGGAAAGCGGGCCCCGCTGTGGAAACATGGAGATCGTGACTTCGACGTGGGTAGAGCCGTCCAGCACCGCGACCGCCCTGCTGCTCCTGGGCCGGGGTGCCGACCCGTCCAGCGAGCGCGGCGTGGACTGTCCGGGGGAGCTTCCCCCGCCCAGTGACCCGAACCTGGTCGCCCGGGCCGCGGCGGCGAAGGCGGCGCTGGGTGACCGGGTGTTTGTCCTCGGTCACCACTACCAGCGGGACGAGGTGATCCAGTTCGCCGACGTGACCGGCGACTCGTTCAAGCTCGCCCGGGAGGCGGCGGCCCGGCCGGACGCCGAGTACATCGTCTTCTGTGGCGTGCACTTCATGGCCGAGAGTGCGGACATCCTCACCACCGACGCGCAGCGGGTGGTCCTGCCGGACCTGGCCGCCGGCTGCTCGATGGCGGACATGGCGGTGCTGTCGCAGGTCGAGGCGGCCTGGGAGACGTTGGCGGAGCTGGGCGTCGCCGACTCGACGGTGCCGGTGACGTACATGAACTCGTCGGCGGACATCAAGGGTTTCGTCGGCCGCAATCGCGGGGTGGTCTGCACCTCGTCGAACGCCGAGCGGGCGCTGCGGTGGGCGTTCGAGCGCGGCCAGCGGGTGCTCTTCCTGCCCGACCAGCACCTGGGTCGGAACACGGCGGTGCTGGAGATGGGCTTCGACCTCGACGACTGTGTGCTCTACGACCCGCACAAGCCGGGTGGTGGGCTGACCGCCGAGCAGCTGCGCGAGGCGAAGATGATCCTGTGGCGCGGGCACTGCTCGGTGCACGGGCGCTTCACCAGGAGCAGCGTGGACGAGGTACGGGCCCGGGTGCCCGGGGTGAACGTGCTGGTCCACCCGGAGTGCCGCCACGACGTCGTGACCGCCGCCGACCACGTCGGCTCGACCGAGTACATCATCCGGACCATCGAGGCGGCGCCGGCCGGCAGCGCGTGGGCGGTCGGCACCGAGCTCAACCTGGTACGCCGGCTCGCCAACGCCCACCCGGACAAGCAGATCATGTTCCTGGACCGGACCGTCTGCTACTGCTCGACGATGAACCGGATCGACCTGCCCCACCTGGTCTGGGCCCTGGAGGAACTCGTCGCCGGCCGGGTGCCGAACCAGATCACCGTCGATCCGGACACCGCGCACCACGCCCGGGTGGCGCTGGACCAGATGCTCGCGCTTCCCTGACCGATCCACTACCCACGGTGACATTCGGGGTACGGTTTCCTGCCTCCGTCCCCGTTTCGTGCCATCCGTACGCCGTGACCGCTGCCGTCTTCGTGACCGAGCGCTATGCTGCCGGGGCCGCGACAGACCCATGCCGCGACAGGGCCCTGCCGGGCCGGTACGGCCATGCGCCGCGACGGCGGTGTTGACCGGATGGCCCACCCTCGCTGGCAGCTCGACGTAGAGCAGCATCGACCCGCTGGAGGTTGCGTTGACCGACGACGTCCTGGTCGTACACGGAGGTACGCCCCTGAACGGGCAGATCCGGGTGCGTGGCGCCAAGAATCTCGTCTCCAAGGCGATGGTCGCCGCCCTGCTCGGCGACAGTCCGAGCCGCCTCTTCGACGTGCCGCGGATCCGCGACGTCGAGGTGGTCCGGGGCCTGCTCGAGCTGCACGGCGTCAAGGTCAGCGACGGCGCCGAGGACGGCGAGCTGGTCTTCGACCCGGCGAACGTGGAGAGCGCGAGCACCGACGAGATCAACGTGCACGCGGGTTCGAGCCGGATCCCGATCCTGTTCTGCGGACCGCTGCTGCACCGGCTCGGTCACGCGTTCATCCCGGATCTGGGTGGCTGCCACATCGGGCCCCGGCCGATCGACTTCCACATCCAGGCGCTGCGCCAGTTCGGTGCGGTGGTGGACAAGACCCCCGAGGGCATGCACCTCACCGCGCCGACCGGGCTGCACGGCACGAAGTTCGAGCTGCCGTACCCGAGTGTCGGCGCGACCGAGCAGGTGCTGCTGACGGCGGTGCTGGCCGAGGGGGTCACCGAGCTGCGCAACGCGGCGGTGGAGCCGGAGATCATCGACCTGATCTGCGTCCTGCAGAAGATGGGCGCGATCATCAAGGTGCACACCGACCGGGTGATCGAGATCCAGGGCGTGGCACGGCTGAGCGGCTACACCCACCGGCCGATCCCGGACCGGATCGAGGCGGCGAGCTGGGCCGCCGCCGCGCTGGCCACCGGGGGTCGGGTCGAGGTGCTCGGCGCCGAGCAGGCCGACATGATGACCTTCCTGAACGTGTTCCGTTCGGTCGGCGGGGCGTACGAGGTCACCGACACCCGGCCGCCGCGGCTGGGTCAGCCGGGTCAGGAGGGCGGTATCCGGTTCTGGCACCCGGGCGAGGAGCTGCGGGCGGTGGCGCTGGAGACCGACGTACACCCGGGTTTCATGACCGACTGGCAGCAGCCACTGGTGGTGGCGTTGACCCAGGCCCGGGGCCTGTCGATCGTGCACGAGACGGTGTACGAACAGCGGCTCGGCTACACCGAGGCGCTGAACAAGATGGGCGCGACCATCCAGGTCTACCGGGACTGCCTCGGTGGCACCCCCTGCCGGTTCGGCCGGCGGAACTTCAAGCACTCGGCGGTGATCGCCGGTCCGGCCAAGCTGCACGCCGCCGACCTGGTGATCCCGGACCTGCGGGCCGGTTTCAGCCACCTGATCGCCGCACTGGCCGCCGAGGGCACCTCCCGGGTCTACGGGGTGGACCTGATCAACCGGGGCTACGAGGACTTCGAGGCGAAGCTCTCCGCGCTCGGCGCGCACGTCGAGCGGCCGTAACACCCGTCACGTAGGTCACCGCCGGCCCCCTCCGTCACCGTCGCGTGGCGAGGGGGCCGGTCCCGTCGGGCGGTGGTGTACCGCGAGGTGCGGGAGCCGTCCCCGGTTGGCTACCCTTCACCCCGTGCCGTCGCTCTTTCGCCGCAAGCCCGCCGACCTCGTCGAGGATGCCGTCACCGAGGTGACGCCCGAGACGCCCGCCAACCGTCCCAAGGGTTACACCCCCAGCAAGAAGGAGCTGGGGAAGGAGACCCCGAAGCGGCCGACCGCGGCGCGCCGTCCCGCCGTCGACGTCAAGTCGCTCAGCAAGGAGGAGCAGCGGGAGCGGCGGCGGCAGCTGCGGGCCGAGGCCGCGGCCGAGTTCCGGCGCGAGGGTGGCCCCCGCGACCGGGCCCCGGAACGTGGCCTGGCCCGGGACGTGGTCGACTCCCGCCGTACCGTCGGCACCTGGTTCTTCGGTGGCGCCCTGGTCGTGCTGATCGGTTCGGCGAACACCATGCCGCCGGTGGTCCGGCTCGTTTCCAACCTGCTCTGGGGTGCGCTGGCCATCGCCCTGGTGATCGACTCGGTACTGATCTCCCGAAAGATCAAGAAGCTGGTCCGGCAACGGTTCCCCAAGACCGACCAGCGGATGGGCTCGCTCTACCTCTACGCGATCATGCGGTCGATCACCTTCCGCCGGATGCGCGCTCCCGCCCCCCGGGTCAACCTCGGCGACAAGGTCTGAGCCGACCGACGGCGGTCGGGCGGGCCGGGTGAGCGGAGCTCAGCCCGGATTCGCGGCCACCAGGGGAGCGCCGTCGACCGCCTCCCGGTAGAGCCGGGCGACCACGTCCTCGATGTCCGGCTCGACGATGGCGATGTCCCGGAGCGCGACCTGGCCGGCGAGCCGGGCCACCACCTCGGAGGCGGTCGCCGACTCGCACGCGAAGACCAGCCGCCGCCCGTCGGCCTCGGTCCGCACCAGCGGGGCGCCGTCCACCGTCGGCGGCGTCGCCATCGGCTCGTCCAGGTCCGCCACCACCTGCCGACGGGAGCCGTAGCGGGCGTGCAGCGCCTCGATCGAACCGTCGTGCACCACCCGACCGTGGTCGATCACCACCAGCCGGCGACAGAGCCGTTCGATGTCGGCGAGATCGTGCGTGGTCAGCACCAGCGTGGTGTCACCGGCCCGGCCGAGTTCGGCGAGGAAGCCCCGGACCGCCTGCCTGCTGACCACGTCGAGCCCGATCGTCGGCTCGTCGAGGAAGAGCACCTCCGGCCCGTGCAGCAGCGCGGCGGTCAGTTCACCCCGCATCCGTTGGCCGAGGGAGAGCTGACGTACCGGAAGGTCGAGGAAACCGTCGAGGTCGAGCAGGTCGCGGCAGCGCCGCAGCCGGGCGGCGTGCGCGTCGGCCGGCACCCGGTAGATGTGCCGGAGCAGGTCGAACGAGTCCCGCAGCGGCAGATCCCACCAGAGTTGTGAACGCTGCCCGAAGACGACCCCGATCCGCAACGCCAGCCGGGTCCGTTGGGCCACCGGCGCCAGCCCGCATACCCGTACCTCGCCGGACGAGGGCGTCAACACCCCGGTCAGCATCTTCAGCGTGGTGGACTTGCCGGCGCCGTTCGGTCCGATGTAGCCGACCATCTCACCGCGCCGGACGGTCAGGTCGATCCCGTCGACCGCGGTCACCATCCGTCGGGTGCGCCGGAAACGCCCGGCCCGGACCCGTACCACGAAGTCCTTGCGCAGGTCACGCAGCGCGATCACCGGGTCGGCCGGCGGGGTCACGGTCATGAGCCGGCGCTTCCGTACCGCCGCAGGCCGGTCCGCCAGACCAGGCCGGCGAGGATCGCCGCCGGCACCGCGACGCCGGGCGCCGCCCACCCCACCCAGTTCGGCAGACCGAGCGGGTCGGTCCGGCCGAGCAGCGCCAGCGCCGGGTAGTAGGCCACGAAACCGAACCCCAGCGCGTACGTGAAAACGGCTCGGAACCAGCCACCGTAGACAGTCATCGGGTACATGGTGAAGTCCCTTCCCCCGTAGGTGAAGGCCGAGCCGACCTCGCCGGAGTCGATCCACCAGAAGGCCAGGCTGGCGGTGGCGACGAAGATCGCGCCGAAGAAAACCGCCCCGGCCAGCGGAGCGGCCACCAGGAGTGCGACCCGGGCCGGGGTCCAGTCGATGCCGGCGCTCGCCACCGCGACGGTCAGCACGGCGACACCGAACAACGCCCGGAGGGTCTTCCGTAGCGGCAGGTCCATCAGCAACAGTTGCGGCAGCGCACCGAGTGGCCGGACGAGTACGGCGTCCAGCAGGCCGGTCCGGACGTACTGCCGGACCCGCTCGATGTTGCCCACGGTCAGGTCGGCGGTGGCGAAGGCCGCCGAGGAGAGACCAACCATGATCATCGCCTCCGTCCGGTCGAAGCCGCCCAGCGTCCCGGTGACCCGGAACAGCACCAGGACGGTGACCACGTCGAAGACCGTGGCCCCGACGTTTCCGACCAGGTCGACGAGGAACGACGTACGGTAGGACGCCTGTGAGCGGGCCTGCCCGCGCAGCAGCGCCAGGTAGGCCGAGGGCGCCCCGGCCCGCTCAGCCACCCTGCACCACCAGCCGCCGCTCCGCCCGGCGCTGCACGGTCCGGCAGGTCAACAGGATCAGTCCCGCCCAGACCAGCTGCACGGCGACCAGGCCCACCTGGACCGGCTGCGGATCCCGCTCGACGATCACGTCCAGCGGTGTCTGGAGCAGGCTGGGAAACGGAGTCGCCAGCCAGAGCGGCACGGTCACCCAGTCCGGCAGGAAGCGTAGCGGGAAGTAGAGGCCGGCCAACACTCCGGAACCGAGCGTCCACAGGATCATCGGCCCCCGTACGTCGTGCAGCCAGTACGCCGTCGCGTTGACCAGGTACCGGCAGCCGAAGCAGATCACCACCGCGAGAAGCACCGAGAGTACGGCGAGCGGCAGGGTCGGCCACCGGGTCGGCAACGCGAGGTCGAAGAAGACCAGCCCGGCCAGCACCGGCGGCAGGAAGCGGGTCAGTAGGGCGTACCCGGCCCGCCCCAGGTCGACGGCGAGGTAACTGACCACCGGGTGGACCGGGCGGAGCAGGTCGCTGGCGACCTCGCCGGTCCGGATCCGGTCCGCCAGATCGGTCCATCCCCAGAGGAGCACCACGGCGAGCAGGCCCTGTCCGACCCAGACGAAGGTGGCCAACTGGGCCGGGGTGTAGCCCGCCGCGACCCCGCCGGCACCGCCCGCGACGGCGAGCAACACGTAGCACCGGAGAAAGCCGAAGACGGTGTTGGTGAAGGCGCCGGCAAGAGTAGCTTGCCGGTAGGTAGAGTACCGACGAAACCCCGATCCGGTTATGGCAGTAAATGTCCGGAACCATGGCGTGATGTTTCGGCTGATGGGTGGTGGCACAGTGGCGGTGACTGAGCCCACGCCGTTACCCTCCTTCCGCGACCATGCTGCCTCGGGCCGGGTGACTTTACCCGGTGCACCCGGCTGCCCAGCGAGGATTTACGACGAGGTGACCCCGTGAGTAAGCGACGCGAGCCGGCCTACCCGGCCGCGTCGCGCGCGACTCGCCACGTCGACACCGCGGTCCACCCGACAGCTCATGACGACGCCGAGCGCAGCGAGGTGGCGCCATGAGCGAGCGCAGCGAGCGAATCAGCCAACTCAGCACCACAGCTCATGACGACGCCGAGCGCAGCGAGGTGGCGCCATGAGCGAGCGCAGCGAGCGAATCAGCCAACTCAGCACCACAGCTCATGACGACGCCGAGCGCAGCGAGGTGGCGGCATGAGCGAGCGGTACCCCAATCGGTGGGGTGAGCCCGCCGAACCGTCCTGGGTGGTCGAACCGACCGCCGAGTGGCGTCCGCAGTTCCCCGGGCAGCGCTATCCGGGGGACATCGGGCACCAGCGGCGTCGGCCGCCCCGGCCGAGCGGGCGCGCCCCGGTCCCGACCGGCCGGGCGAGCGTGCCACCGCCGGGTGGGCACCCGGGTACGCCTTCCGACAGTTATCCGCCGCAGCGCCCGGACGGGCCGCCGAACCGGGACGGCCGGTTGGGCGAGGGCCGGGGCACCACCGGCCGGCCCGGTTCGACGAGCCGCCGCCACGACACCCAGGAAGGCTGGTACGACGGCCCGGACGGTTGGCGCGACGACCCGGACGGCTGGGACGACGCCCCGGACTGGGACCGGCCGTCGAACGGTCGGAGCCGCCCACCGGTCGACCACCGCGCCGACGGGCCGGTGCCGATCGGCCGGGACGAGCGACGGACACCCGGTGGCGTCGAGCCCGGGCGTCGTGGCGAGCCTGTCGACGGCTTCGACCGTCCACGGGGTCGGCCGGAGCGTGCTCCCCACCCGGACGAACGCCCCCGGGCGGCCCGCTCCGGGCCGTCCGAGGTCCCCGACCGGCTTCCGCCGGAGCGGCGGGGACGGTGGCTGACCGGGCCACCGTCGGACGAGACCCAGCCGCTGCCCGACCGGCGACCGGGCCCCGCCGACCGCCGCCCCGGACCGGCCGACGGCCGCGGTCGACCCGGTGTGGGTGGTCGGGGCGTACCCCATGCGCCGGCGGCGTTCGACGGACCGCCCGGTCCGGACCGCGCCGACGGTTGGGGCCCTCGCCCGGGCGGCACCGCCTCGCGTGGCCCGGCCCACGAGCCACCGCCCGGTCGAATCCCACCGCCGGCCAGGCCGGACCGGACCGGCTCGGACTTCACACCGCCGCCGCCGGGCCGCCGTCCCGGATCCGGGACGCCACCGACCCCCGGCTGGTCGGCGCCACGTGGCCCGGTGCCCGGTCAGGAGCCGCCCCGGGAAAGCCGCCGTTTCCCGGACCTCGGGTCGGGTCGACCGCCCGGGCGTGATCCGCGGACCGCACCGGACCAGGCCGCCCGTTCCGGCCCGATGCCGCCGGTCGAGCGGTCGGGACGGCCGGGCCCACTCGGGTACGACCGTCCGGGAGCCGACGTCCCGCCACCGAGCCGTCGGGCCGAACCGAACCGCCCGGATCGGATCCCCGCTCCGGGTGCCGAACGGAACGCGCCGCGTCCGGCGGAGCCCGACGAGCTGGCCGGTCGGCGGGAGCCGCTCGCGCCCGGCCCGGTCCCAAGCGGGCGGATACCCGCACCCACCGGGCAGTCCCGTCCCACCGAGCCGCCCCGTCCCACCGAGCCGCCCCGTCCCACCGAGCCGCCTCGCGCGGCCGACCCGCCACGGCCGGTCGAGCCGATCCGGCGGATCGAGCCGGGTCGGCCGGTCGAACCGGTCCGCAAGGTCGAACAGTCCCGGCCGGTGGAGGCCCGTCCCGTCGACCCGGCCCGCGCCGGGCAACCGCCCCGGCCGACTCCGCCGCTGGAACCGACCTGGTCGGTCCCGCCGGCCGACCCGGCCCGCCCGACCGCCACCGGTCCCGCCCGGCCAGCCGAACCACCACGTCCGGCCGAACCACCGCGCCCGGCACCGGCCTACCCGACCGAACCCACCGGCCCGGCCCGTCCGGTCTCACCGGCGGCTGCCGGGGCGGACACCGGTACCGGCGAACAGCCGCGCGACCGGCCGACCGGCTGGTTGACCCCGGCGTCGCCGCCCGAGAGCACGCCCCCCCCCCCCCCCCCCCCCCCCCCCCCCCCCCCCCCCCCCCCCCCCCCCCCCCCCCCCCCCCCCCCCCCCCCC
>NZ_JBDPLT010000042.1:0-70125 GCF_039871775.1 Plantactinospora sp. B5E13 | reverse complement strand
ACGCGAAACCGTTCGTCTGGACCGCGACCCCCAGCGAGATCCTGGCCAAGGTCCGCTGGGTCCACACCGAGGTCCGCAAACTCCTCACCAACAACGACAAGTAAACGATCTCAATTACGCGACACTAGCGGTGACGAGGCGGTTCGACCTGACTGACGTGCAGTGGGCGGTGCTGGAACCATTGCTGCCGACGCCGAAGCGGCCAGGTCGACCGTCGTTATGGAGTAGACGGCAGTTGATCGGTGGGATCCGGCCGACGTGCTCGAACATTTCATTCCGGCTTCCGCCGCGTGACGACCGTCGAGCGCATCGTCGGATCGCCCTGGCCGAGCTGACGGCACCCGCAGGACCGCCCAGCGGCCGCCCGTACCGAGCTTCTCCAATCACCCCGTACCGACGAACTTTCTGGGAAAGGATTCGAGCATGCGAGCGATCACCGTACGGGACCGTGAGGCGGGTGTCGGCGGGCTTACCCTGACCGACATGCCGTACCCGCACGCGGCGGAGAACGACGTCATCGTGCGCGTACACGCTGCGGGCTTCACCCCCGGAGAGCTGGACTGGCCGGCGACCTGGACCGACCGCGCCGGCCGCGACCGGACCCCCAGCATTCCCGGGCACGAGTTGTCCGGGGTGGTGGCCGAGCTCGGCTACGGCACCACCGGGCTCACCGTGGGCCAGCGGGTCTTCGGGCTGACCGACTGGGCCCGCAACGGATCCCTGGCCGAGTTCACCGCGGTGGAGGCGCGCAACCTCGCCCCGCTGTCGGCCGACATCGACCACACCGTGGCCGCCGCACTGCCGATCTCCGGGCTGACCGCATGGCAGGGACTGTTCGATCACGCCCACCTCACGACCGGGCA
Organism: Plantactinospora sp. B5E13; assembly: GCF_039871775.1. Taxonomy (NCBI): domain Bacteria; kingdom Bacillati; phylum Actinomycetota; class Actinomycetes; order Micromonosporales; family Micromonosporaceae; genus Plantactinospora; species Plantactinospora sp. B5E13. Next base: position 69,262 of record NZ_JBDPLT010000042.1, on the reverse strand, counting down.
GACCGTGGTTGTCCACGGCGCCGCGGGCGGCGTCGGCTCAATGGCCGTCCAACTCGCCCGGGAGGCGGGCGCCCGGGTTGTCGGCACCGGCCGGGCCGCCCACCGGGCCGCCGCGCTCGGTTTCGGCGCGCAGGTCTTCGTCGACCTGGAGGCCGACGACCTGCGGCAGGTCGGCGAGGTGGACGTGGTCTTCGACGTCCTCGGCGGCGACGTCCTCGAGCGGTCGGCCGAACTGGTACGCCCGGGCGGCACCCTCGTCAGCGTTGCCATGCCCCCCACCGTGCAGCCCAGGGACGGGCGGGCCATCTTTTTTGTCGTCGAACCTGATCGCGACCGGCTCGCCGATCTCGCCGAGCGTCTCCGTACCGGGCGGCTCAACCCCATGGTCGGCGCGGTGCGACCGCTGGCCGAGACGGTCGACGCGTTCGCCCGCCACCACGGCACCTCCGGCAAGACGATCATCCAGGTCGCGGACGACCAGGAAACGCCTCGTTCCTGATCGTTCAGCCGGATGCCGTTGGCCGGCGCCCGCGCGGCCGTGTCACACCAGGGGGCTAACCTGCCGCTATGGGTCGCAGCCAGTCCGTGCCACGCGGAAACGATCCGCGTTTCGGGCCGGACGCCGACGACTCCGGTTCGCCGATCCTGCACGTCGACATGGACGCGTTCTTCGTCGCGGTCGAGGTGCGGCGCCGACCAGAACTGCGGGGCCGGCCCGTGGTGGTCGGCGGCGTCGGCCCGCGCGGCGTGGTCAGTTCCGCCAGCTACGAAGCCCGGGCGTACGGCGTCCGGAGCGCGATGCCGACGGCGCGGGCCCGGGCGCTCTGCCCGAGGGCGGTCTTCCTACCGCCCGACTTCGCCGCCGTCTCGGCCGCCTCGCACGCGGTGATGGAGATTCTTCGCGACGTCACGCCCCTGGTCGAGCAACTCTCGGTCGACGAGGCGTTCCTCGACGTCTCCGGGGCCCGGCGGCTGCTCGGCCGCCCCGCCGAGATCGCCCGGCTGATCCGGTCCCGGGTCGCCGGGCAGGAGCGGCTGACCTGCTCGGTCGGGGTGGCGCCGACCAAGTTCGTGGCCAAGCTCGGCTCCACCCGGGCCAAGCCGGACGGGCTGCTGGTGGTGCCGGCTGACCAGGTGCTGGAGTTCCTGCACCCGCTGCCGGTCGAGGCGCTGTGGGGGGTGGGGGAGCGGGCCGCGGAGACGCTGCGCCGGCTCGGCCTGGCCACGGTCGGGGCGATCGCCGAGGCGCCGGTCGGGATGCTGCGCGGCAGCCTGGGTGAGGCGGCCGCGGCCCACCTGCACGAACTGGCCTGGGGGCGGGATCCCCGCCAGGTCAGCCCGGAACACGTGGAAAAGTCGATCGGCGCCGAGGTCACCTTTGACACCGACCTGGCCGACCCGGAGACGATCCGGCGGGCGCTGCTCGGACTCGCCGACAAGGTGGGCGTACGGCTGCGCCGGGCGGGACAGGTCGGCCGGACGATCTCGATCAAGGTGCGGTACGCCGACTTCCGTACCGTCAACCGGTCCCGGACCCTCGGCGGCCCGACCGACGTGGCCCGCGAGGTTTTCGACACCGCCTGGTCGCTTTTCACCGCCCTCGGGCCGGGTGACCGGATCCGGCTCGTCGGCGTACGCGTGGAGGGGCTCAGCGCGGCGGACCAGACGCCCCGGCAGCTCACCCTCGGTGCCCCGGAGCGCGGCTGGCGGGAGGCGGAGGCGGCCGCCGACGCCGCCGCGGCCCGATTCGGGCGTTCCGTGGTCCGCCCGGCGAGTCTGTTGCGCCGCGACGACCAGCGGTAGTCGGAAAAACCGGCGAGGCCGTGGGTCGTCCCGCTTTCCGACCCGCGACCCCCCTCGTAGACTGGCGGGTAAGCAGCCGGTTGGCTGCCACGGTCTGTCGGTTCGACCGGACCGACCAACGTGACCGGGGAGGAGTGCCGTGCCGCTCTCTGAGCACGAGCAGCGGCTGTTCGAGCAGATCGAGCAGTCGCTTGCCGAGGACCCAAAGTTCGCCTCGGCTGTGCGCGCCAGCGATCCGCGCTTCCACGCGCGGCGTCGCCTGCTCGTCGCGGTCAGCGGGATCATCGCTGGCCTTGCACTGGTCGTCTACGGCACGGTGAGCAAAACCCCGCTGCTCGGGGTAGCGGGCTTCGTGGTGATGCTCGGTTCGGCCGCGTTCGCGATGCTGTCGCAGCGACGGGCGCAGTCGCCGGATCTGCACGTCGTGGGTGGTACCACCAGCCGTCGGACCCGTGGGCGGCGCCTGTCCCTCGTCGACCGACTTGAGGAGAGGTGGCGTCAGCGGCCGGAAGGCCACCGCTGACCAGTTTGCCGTGGCGGCGGCCGGCAGGCCGCCGCCGGTCGTACCGGCCGGACCCCCGGTCCGGTGACCCCTGGTGATAGCCCATGTCCGGGCAACGGACGAATCGCCCCGATGGATCCAGTTCCGTCCGATGCGGCGTTTCCGCACGCCCCGCAAGCCCGACCGGAGCCGCAGCCGGCCGGTCTCACGCCGAGATCAAGCCCGCCAGCACCCGAGGGCGGATGGATCCGCGCGGAGATCAAGCCCGACCGGGGGAAAGCGAATGCATCCGCGCGGAGAGCAAGCCCGGCAGGGGTTGGGGGCGGATCGCCCGCGTCGGGATCAAGCCTGACCGCCCAGACCGGGGGATCCGCCCCCAACCCCCCCCACCAGCACCCTCAGCGAGACGCCCGACCGGCCAGCACCCGACGCGGATTCCAGCGGGTCAGACGCTCCCGGATCCGGCCCGACCGGCCGACAACACCGGCGGAAACGTCCATGACCGCCGCCCGCCAGCGGCTCAACACCGAGGGCGGCAGGGTCGCCGCCACGATCCGGGTACGCCGATCCGCCCGGGTGCTCAACGCCCGGCGGACCGCCCGGAGCGCCTCGCCGAGCGGAGCGTGCTGCCGCAGCGGCTCCCGGGCGTAGCGGGCCCGTTCCTCGACCTGGCCGAGCAGGCGTACCGCGTCTCCGGCGGGTCCCACGGTGAGTCCCTCCGCGACCAGTCGGTCGGCGGTGGCCCGGGGGGTCTCGGTCGGGTCGACCCGGATCCGGAAGTCGACCAGGGTGTCGACGAACTCGTCCCAGGCGGCGTGCGCGTCGGCCCGGGCCCGGGCCAGCTCGCTGTCACTGAGTACCACCCGGGCCACCCCCGGCGGCGCGTCACCGTCGGCGACCGAGGCCAGTGCCCCGGCCGCAGCGGCGGCCCGGACCTGCCGTCGACGCCGCAGCACGGCCCGGCGCAGGGCCGGCAGGCTCAGCAGCAGCACCAGCAGCAGCACCCCGGCCACGACCCAGAGCGGCCAGGTCGGCCCGCTGTCCGGGGCGACCCCGGCCGCGTCGCCGAGGTTCTCGTCGACGTCCTTGATCGGGGTGTTGTCCTCGGCCGGGTCGGCCGACGCCTCGGTGTCCGGCCCCTCACCGGTGGTCGGTGCCGTGGTCACCGGGTCGGGGGCGTCGACGTCCGGCGCCCAGCTCGTCCGGGACCGGGCCGAACCGGGGATGCTCGACGCCGGTGTCGGGTCGAACGGCACCCAGCCGATGTCGTTGAAGAAGACCTCGGTCCAGGCGTGCAGGTTCAGGTTCGTCAGGGTGTACGTGTTCTCCTGCCGGTTGGTGCCGTTGGTGAACCCGAACGCCACCCGGGCCGGGATGTCGGCGGCCCGGACCAGCCAGGCCATCGCCGCCGCGTACTGCTGGCAGAAGCCGACCTTGTTGGTGAGGAAGTTGACGATGTCCTGCCCGCTGACGCCGCCCTGGGTGCTGAGGCTGTAGCTGAACCCGTTGTCCCGGGAGAAGTAGTCGAAAATCGCCCGGACCCGCTCGTAGTCGTTCCGCTTGTTCCGGGTCAACCGCTCGACCAGCTCGTCGACCTCCCGGACGTCGTCGACCCGGGTGTAGAGCTGCCGCAGCGAGTGCTCCGGCGGCAGCGTCGACGCGGCGGCCAGCGCCTGCGGGCTGTAGTCCGAGCGTACGTAGTCGAACGAGTACTTCCGTCCCTTGGACGAGGCCCGGTTGGAGAAGACGACCTGCATGCCCTCGTCGTAGAGCCAGTTGCCGTCGACGTCCCGCATCGTCACCGGCTCGGCGTACACCGGGAGGAACGGCATGGTGAAGTCGAGGATCTCCACGTTCGCCTGGTGTGGGGTACGGGTGATGCCGCTGCTGGCCCGACCGGAGTTGCGGGGGTCGACCATGCCCCGGGTGACCGGGGTGCCGCTCGGCGTACGCGGGGCGAAGCCGGTGCGGCGTATGTCGTCGGCGACCGCGAACCGCAGGTAGAACGGATTCGGGTCGTCGGTGGTCACCTTGATCATGTCGCGGATCTCGGAGCGGTTCAGTTCCCCGCTGAGCGCCGCGAAGAGGTTGACCCGGCCCGGGGAGCCACCCTGGCCACCGACCCCGTTGCCCTGCCCGCCACCGCCCGAGTTGAGCTGGCTGAGCAGCCCCGAGGTCATCCCCGGCACGGCGAGCGGAAGCGCCACCGCGACGACCACCCCGATCACCGCCAGCCGGCGGCCGGCGGCGGCCAGCGGCGACGGCTCCCATACGTCGACGTCCCGGCCGTCCCCGGTGAACCGGCGACCGAAGTGCCGGACCCGGTCGACGTTGTCGGCGGCGAGCAGCCACAGGAACCCGGCCGCGCCGACCACGAACGGGATCGCCGAGACGCTCTCGACGTGCACCGCCACCGGCACCGAGTAGATCGCCAGCATCGGCAGCCCGGCCAGGGCCGGCCGGCGCAGACCGACGGTGAGCAGATCGACCACGACCGCCACCGCGCCGACCCCGAGCGAGGTGATGAACAGCAGCGAGTCGACGTCCTCCACCGGCACGCCGTACGAGCGCATGTCCTGGGCGGAGGCGCTGACCAGCGCGCCGAAGTGCCGCAGCGTGCCCGGGGTGGGGAGCAGGCCGAGCAGCTCGTCGCCGCTCGGGAAGATCCAGGTGAGGCCGAACAGCAGCGCGCCGGCCATGCTGACCGCCTGCGCCCAGATCGGCGCCCGCCACCACCGGGCCAGCGTCGCCGCTCCGGCGACCAGACCCACCAGTACGACGCACTGCACCAGCCAGGTCCACCGCTCGTAGATCGCCGAGAGTGGGGCGGCGGCGAGCAGGGTCGCCGCCGCGGCGACGAACCCCAGGTGACGGCGTCCTCTCATGACGTACTCCCGTCCTGGCCGGTTGCTGCCGTGCCGTCGTGTCGGCCCGCCACGGTCACCGGACACCTCCGGTGACCGTCTCGGCCGAGACCGCCCGCCAGGCGAATCCCTGCGAGCCCCGGGCCGCCTGCGGCCAGAGCGCCGGCAGCTTGCTGCCGTGCTCGACGCCGACCACCCGCCAACCGCTCTGCATCAGGCCGAGGGCGGCGGCGCCGTGCGCGTGGTTCGCCTCCTCGCGGGCCTGCGGGGTGAGGTTCAGCCAGGTGGAGCTGTCCACCAGGAAGGCGATGCAGGTCGCCCCGTTGCCGCGCAGTCCGGCCAGCAACTCCGCCTCGGTGCCGGTCAGGGTGCCGAGCAGGGCGATCACCAGCCCGCCGTCGGAGCGCTGCCGGACCCGTTCGACCAGGGTCGCCACGTCGCCGCGCTGGCTGAGCCGCACCTCGGCCAGGTAGTCGAGCAGCAGGCCCTCGCCGCCGGCCTCGTTGGCGTTCACGTCGATCCCGGAGTCGCTGACCAGCCGCAGCTTGTAGCCGGCGGCCCGTAGGTGCACCGCGATGCTGGCGGCCGCCGAGACGGCCCACTCGAAGCTCGCGGTCGGACCCTCGCCCCGGTGGGCGAAGGCGCGGGTGTCCAGCACCACCGTCGCCCGGCTCTCCCAGGGCTGCTCCTCCCGGCGGACCATCAGCTCGCCGGTCCGGGCGGTGGACTTCCAGTGCACCCGGCGCAGGTCGTCGCCGCGCCGGTACTCCCGGGTCGCCGCGTCGTCCTCGCCGTGCACCGCGACCGACCGGGCCCGGCTCTCGCCGGTGCCGGCGTACTCGCCGGTGAGCCGGACCCCGGGCAGCGCGGTGACCTGAGGGATGACGGTGAGCGGGTCGACGCTGGGGAAGGCCCGGGTCAGTTCGCAGAGCCCGAACGGGTCGGTGAGCCGGATCACCAGCGGACCGACCTCGTAGCGGCCCCGGACGTCGGCCCGCACCGTGTACGCCACCGAGCTGGCCTGGTGCGCGCCGAGCCGCTCCAGCACCACCCGGGGCCGGCTGCCGAGCGCGTACGGCAGCCGGTCCTCGAGCAGCAGTGTCCCGGTCGGCAGCCGGGACATGTTCTGCAGCCGCAGCACCACCCGTGAACTGGCGCCGACCGGCACCCGGTGCGGTTGCAGCGACCGGCTGCAGGCCAGCTTGTAGCGGCTGCGCCCGACGTAGAGCGCGGCCAGCAGCGGCAGCACACCGAGCAGGATCGCCACCCGCAGCAGGTCCTTCTCGCCCAGGATCAGGGCGGAGAGCGCGGCCGCGACGGCGGCGGCGAGGAAGGACCGGCCCCGGGTGGTGAGACCGCGCAGCGCCTCGCGCACGGTCATCGCCTCCGTGGCTCGTACTGGGATCGACCGTTGCCGTCGCCGGACTGCGGCCGGGTGTCGTACTCCGACCGCTGCCGCTGCCGTTCGTGCGGCAGGGGCAGCCGGTGCACCAGGTCGGAGATGATCGCGTCGGTGGTCCGGCGGGACAGCTGCGCGTCGGCGGTGGAGATCACCCGGTGGGCGAGCACCGGTACGGCGAGCGCCTGCAGGTCGTCGGGGAGCACGTAGTCCCGGCCCTCCAGGGCGGCGACCGCCCGCGCGGTGCGCAGCAGCTGCAGGGTCGCCCGGGGGGAGGCGCCGAGCCGCAGGTCGGGGGATTCCCGGGTGGCGGTGACCAGGTCGACGGCGTACTGCTTCACCGCGTCGGCGACGTGCACGTCCCGGACCGTCGCGATCAGCTTGCGTACGGTGGCCGCGTCGGCGACCGGCCGCAGCTCGTGCAGCGGGTCGACCCCGGCGTGCACGTCGAGCATCGCCAGCTCGGCACCGGCGTCCGGGTAGCCCATCGCGATCCGGGCGGTGAACCGGTCCCGCTGCGCCTCCGGCAGCGGATAGGTTCCCTCCATCTCGATCGGGTTCTGGGTGGCGATCACCATGAACGGCGTCTGCAGCTCGTAGGTGACCCCGTCGACGGTGACCTGCCGCTCCTCCATGCACTCCAGCAGGGCGGACTGGGTCTTCGGCGAGGCCCGGTTGATCTCGTCGCCGACCACCAGGTTGGCGAAGACCGCCCCGGGGCGGAACTCGAAGTCGTGGGTTTCCTGGTTGTAGACGCTGACCCCGGTGACGTCGCTCGGCAGCAGGTCGGGGGTGAACTGGATGCGGCGGACCGAGCAGTCGATCGAGCGGGCGAGCGCCTTGGCGAGTTTGGTCTTGCCGACCCCGGGTACGTCCTCGATCAGCAGGTGACCCTCGGCGAGGAGAACGGCGAGCGCGAGTCGGACCGTGGCGGTCTTGCCCTCGATGACCTCTTCGATGTTGGCCACGATCGCGTCGCTGGCGGCACGGAACTGGTCGTTCGGCAGTGCGCCGCCCAGCTCGTCCCAGGTCTGTTGTGTCACGGGCCTCCTCCTCGTCGTCCACGGCCGTGTACATAGAGAGTCGATGGGACGGCCGTATGGTTCGCGGGAGAACACGTCCGTCCGGAAATCCGGATCACCCGCATGCCTCAGGCTAGCCGCATTCGGCTGTGGAGCCGAACACACCGACGATGAGGGCACAGACGGGCAGGATTCGACACCGGGCGAATCGGGTACGACAGCCGGCCGGTCGAGGCGGTACAGTAACTCCATGTCCCGGGCCCACCTGCTTCTTAGCGAGCCGTGCTGACGCGACTGACGCGACCAGCACGGCCACCCCTCCTGCGTGAGGGGTTTTTTTGTGCCCGGAGAATGTTCCCCCGGGTCACCTTGACCTGGCCCGCGACAAGGGCGGCCGAAGACCTGTACGGAAGCGACGAACGTACCGAGGAGACGTCATGACCGAGGTGACCGAGCCGGCGGCGGACATTCCGCCGTTCCGCTACACCGCCGAGCTGGCCGGGGAGATCGAGCTCCGCTGGCAGGACCGGTGGGCCGAGCGCGGCACCTTCCGGGCCCCGAACCCGGTCGGCCCGCTGGCCGACCCGGACCACCCGCGGGCCGACGCGGAGAAGCTGTACGTGCTGGACATGTTCCCGTACCCGTCCGGGGCGGGGCTGCACGTCGGCCACCCGCTGGGCTACATCGGCACCGACTGCTTCGCCCGCTACCAGCGGATGGCCGGGCGCAACGTGCTGCACACCATGGGCTTCGACGCCTTCGGTCTGCCGGCCGAGCAGTACGCGGTGCAGACCGGCACCCACCCGCGGACCACCACCGAGGCGAACATCGGCTACTACCGCTCGCAGCTGCGTCGGCTGGGCCTGGGGCACGACGACCGCCGCTCGGTGGCCACCATCGACACCGACTACTACCGGTGGACCCAGTGGATCTTCCTGCAGGTCTTCAACTCCTGGTACGACACGACGGTGCAGAAGGCCCGGCCGATCGGTGAGCTGGTCGCCGAGTTCGAGGCGGGCAGCCGGGCCACCCCGGACGGCCGGGCCTGGGCCGAGCTGTCCGACACCGAGCGGCGGCGGATCGTCGACGACCACCGGCTGGCGTACGTCTCCGAGGCACCGGTGAACTGGTGTCCGGGGCTGGGCACCGTGCTGGCCAACGAGGAGGTCACCGCCGACGGCCGGTCGGAGCGGGGCAACTTCCCGGTCTTCAAGCGCAACCTGAAGCAGTGGATGATGCGGATCACCGCGTACGGTGACCGGCTGCTGGACGACCTGGCGGCGCTGGACTGGCCGGAGCCGATCAAGCTGATGCAGCGGAACTGGATCGGCCGCTCCACCGGCGCGCACATCACCTTCGGCACCGACGCCGAGCCGATCCAAGTTTTCACCACCCGGCCGGACACCGTCTTCGGCGCCACCTACATGGTGCTGGCCCCGGAGCACCCGCTGGTCGAGACGCTGGTGACCGAGGCCTGGCCGGCGGGGACGAAGCCGGTGTGGACCGGTGGGCAGGCGACCCCGCGGGCCGCGGTCGACGCCTACCGGAAGGCGGCCGGGGCCAAGACCGACGTGGAGCGGCAGGCGGAGAACCGGGAGAAGACCGGCGTTTTCATCGGCGCCTACGCCACCAACCCGGTCAACGGGGCACAGATCCCGATCTTCATCGCCGACTACGTCCTGGCCGGCTACGGCACCGGGGCGATCATGGCGGTGCCCGCCCAGGACGAGCGGGACTGGGAGTTCGCCGAGGTCTTCGAGCTGCCGATCGTGCGTACCGTGCAGCCGCCGGAGAACTTCGCCGGCAAGGCGTACACCGGGGAGGGGCCGGCGGTCAACAGCGCCCGGCCGGACAGCGACCTGGACCTGAACGGGCTGGGCGTCGCCGACGCCAAGGCGCGGATCATCGAGTGGCTGGAGGCGACCGGCAACGGCTCCGGCGCGGTCACCTACCGGCTGCGGGACTGGCTGTTCAGCCGGCAGCGGTACTGGGGAGAGCCGTTCCCGATCGTCTACGACGAGGCCGGCAACGCGATCGCGCTGCCGGAGTCGATGCTGCCGGTCGAACTGCCCGAGGTGGACGACTTCTCACCGCGCACCTTCGACCCCGAAGACGCCGACTCCGACCCGGAGACCCCGCTGTCGCGCCGCAAGGACTGGGTCGAGGTCGAGCTGGACCTGGGTGACGGGCCGAAGCGGTACACCCGGGAGACGAACGTGATGCCGCAGTGGGCCGGCTCCTGCTGGTACGAGCTGCGCTACCTGGACCCGACCAACTCGGAGCGGTTCGTCGACCCGGCCAACGAGCGGTACTGGATGGGGCCGCGCGGTGAGGGCGACTGCGGCGGCACCGACCTGTACGTCGGCGGCCAGGAGCACGCCGTGCTGCACCTGCTGTACGCCCGGTTCTGGCACAAGGTCCTGTTCGACCTGGGACACGTCTCGTCGTTCGAGCCGTTCCGGAAGCTGTTCAACCAGGGCATGATCCAGGCGTACGCCTTCACCGACGAGCGGGGTGCCTACGTCGAGGCGGCCGAGGTCGAGGAGGTCGACGGCGCGTACTACTTCGGTGAGCAGCAGGTCAACCGGGTGTACGGCAAGATGGGCAAGTCGCTGAAGAACGTGGTGACCCCGGACGAGATGTGCGCGGCGTACGGCGCGGACACGTTCCGGGTCTACGAGATGTCGATGGGCCCGCTGGAGGTCTCCCGGCCGTGGGAGACCCGGGCGGTGGTCGGGGCGTACCGGTTCCTGCAGCGGGTCTGGCGGGCGCTGGTCGACGAGCAGACCGGCGAGCTGCGGGTCGTCGACACCTCGGCCGACGAGCCGACCCGGCGGCTGCTGCACCGGGCGATCGACGGGATCCGGGCCGACCTGGACGGCATCCGGATGAACACCGCGATCGCCAAGCTGATCGAGCTGACCAACGGCATCACCCGACTGGAGGCGACGCCGCGCGAGGTGGCCGAGCCGCTGGTGCTGATGCTGTCGCCGTTCGCCCCGCACATCGCCGAGGAGCTGTGGCAGCGGCTGGGGCACGTCGGGTCGCTGGCGTACGAGCCGTTCCCGGTCGCCGACCCGAGCCTGCTGGTGGCCGAGTCGGTGACGTACCCGGTGCAGGTCAACGGCAAGGTCCGGGGTCGGGTCGAGGTGGCGGCGGACGCCGCCGAGGACGACGTACGCGCCGCCGCGCTGGCCGTCGTCGCCGACCAGCTGGGTGGCCGAGAGCCGCGAAAGGTGATCGTGATTCCGGGTCGGATGGTCAGCGTCGTCGCCTGACCTGAACGGCGCGGGTGCCGGGCGGCGGACTGTTCCGCCGCCCGGCGACCCGGCTCGTCGCCGGAGCGCCGGGCGGGTCGCCGCTGCTACGCGATGGCGGCGATGTCCCCGTCGTCGAAGTAGATAGCCTGGTGGAGACGGCCACCGAGCGCTGCCGCGTAGCGGGCCAGGACGTCCTGACCGGAGATCCTGCCCTGTTCGATCTGCGAGACGCGTCCCTTGGTGACGCCCATCCGGTCGGCGATCTGCTGTTGGGTCAGGTGGCGGGCCCGGCGGATCTCGGCGAGGCGGTGCCCGGTGACGGTGGCGAGCAGTTCCTGCTTACCGGCTTCGACGGCCTGTTCGCCGCCGGCTCGCTCGACCTGCTGGCTGCGGATGTCGTCCCAGCGTGAGTAGCTGCTCATCGTCGCCCGCCCTCCTCCTCGGCGCGTTCTTTCAGATAGATCTCGTAGCGTTGCTCCGCCAGCGGGATGGCTCCCTGGTACCACTCGTGCCACCGTCCCGCCTTGTCGCCGGCGACGAGCAGGATGCTCGACCGCCACGGGTCGAAGGCGACGAGAATCCGTACGGTGCCGGGCGTAGTTCCTTGAGGTTGGCGACCGACGAGCCGTGGATCGTGTCCACGAGCGGTCGGCCGAGCCCCGGCCCGGTTTCGGCCAGCAGATCGATGGCCTGCACGACACGAGCGTGGGTGGGCGCATCGAGGTCGTCGATCCAGTCCCGGACCTCGTCGACGAGGTAGATCTCCCACTCGGCGCCGCTCACAGGCAGAGTATAGCGGACGGTAAACCCCGGTTGCGTGAGCCGGAACGGCAGTCAGGTCGGGCGCCGGGCGGCGGACTGTTCCGCCGCCCGGCGACCCGGCTGCCGCGACCGCCCGTCCTACTGCTGTTGGACGAGGCGGAAGGACTGCGCGGCGGTGCCGTTGCAGGCGTACTGGACGAGTTGGACGCTGTCGGCGGTGGCGGCGCCGGGCACGTCCAGGCACTTGCCGCTGAGCCGGTTGACCAGCCGGTAGTAGCCGCCGCCCTCGGCGACCGCCTGCCACTGCTGGTTGTTCCCGCCGCTGTAGGTCCAGAGCTGGATCGGCGCGTTGTCGGCGGTGGAGACATCTCTGACGTCGAGGACCCGGGTGCTGTTGTTGCGGTTGTTCACCCGGACGAAGCCGCCGCTGGTCGGCTGGAGCTGGTACTGCTGGGCGAGGCTGCCGTTGCAGGCGTACTGCTGGACGGCGGTGCCGTTGGCGGTGCCGGCGGCGCGGGCGTCCACGCACTTGCCGCTGCCCCGGTTGACCAGGGTGTACCAGGCGGTCGGGGAGACCGGCGGGTCGGTGGGCGGGGGAGTGGTGCCACCGCCGCCGCCGAGCCAGAGCAGCCCGTCGATCAGGAACCGGTTCTGGACCTCGCTGGCGAAGGTGGACGACAGCGGGACGTTGTTGGCGTAGTCCATCGCGTTGTGCCCGAAGTTGGTGTAGAGCATCTTGTAGCTGGTGTTCGTCCAGATGATCGGGTAGTAGCCGCCGTACCAGGTCTGGTTCGGGTCGGTGCCGAGCGGGAAGCTGCTCGGGTCGACCGAGGCCAGGATGTTGATGTTCGGGTTGGTCCGCAGGTCGCGACTCCAGCTGTACCACTCGCTCACCGACGAGGTGAAGGTGGCGGGCAGGCGTCCGGTCGACGGGTGGTCAGGGCCCTCGACCCGAAGTACGGCGGTGGTCGGTCCCCAGGTGTTCGACTGGAACGCGCCGGTGCCGAGGAACTGGTTGTGGTACCAGTCCCAGGCGCCCGGGTTGTCGTTCCACGCCGAGACGTGGAAGCCGAGCCAGCCGCCGCCGCCCCGCATGTACTGCTCGAACGCGGGGCGCTGGGCGGCCGGCGGCAGGTCGTCCAGGAAGATCACCACCTGGTACTGGGCCAGGTTCGCGGCGTTCAGCCGGCTCCAGTCGGTGGTCGCGGTGTAGCTGAAGTTGTGTTGGGCGGCGATCTGCGGGAACCACTGGTTGGCTTCCCGGACGAAGCTGATGTGGGCCGCGTCCCAGGTGCCGTTGTAGAAGGCGATCACGTTGAAGGCCGGGGCGGCGGCCCGGGCCGGGCCGTGGGTGGGTGCGGCGAGGGCGGCCACCAGCGCCAGGCAGAGCGCGAGGAACTGGGCCACCTTCCGGGTCACGGTGGGGCGGGTACGGGCGATCATGGCGCGTCCTCTCGGCTGTCGCCGCGCCGGTGGGGGTGTGGGGATGGCGCGGCGATCGATGACACGCTATGGCGTACCGGATCTTGCGTCAATATCGGACTTAACCGAAGTGTGCAAGTTGCGAACTGTGTGGTAATCCCCGGACTAACTGTAACGAATGTTTACTGATGCTCGCACCGTACCCGTCCGGACCGCAACCATGATCGATGCCCCGTGGATGATCACAGCCGGATTGCCGGCGGATGACGACGGCAACCCGCGGTGACACGTGGGTGTCCGGCAGGCCGACCGGAGGTGGCGAAGATCCGCCATGTCCGTGCTCCGCCACCGGTCACGGCGGTCAACCGGCCGCCCGGCCGCCGAGAATCTCCGACGGCGGCGCCGGCCTCTCGGCGATCGCCCGGAGGAAGGACTCGTTCATGCTCAGACCCATACCCGGGACATCCCGCGCGGCGGCCGCGGCCGCCGTGGTCCTGGCCGCGCTGCTCGCCGTGCCCGTCGGCGCGGCCACGGCGGCGCCGGTGCCGGACGGCGGCACCACCGATCCACTGCGCAAGGTGGACCCGGGCGTGCTCGCCGCGGCGCGCTCCGGGACAGCCGCCAGCTTCTTCGTCGAGTTGGCCGACGAGGCCAGGCTTGACGACGCGGAGCTGGACCGCGTCGAGCGCTCCGCCGCCGGCCGGGCCGGGCGGGTCGCCCGCACCACCCGGGTCTACCAGACCAAGGTGGCGCACGCCGAACAGACCCAGCGCGGCCTGCGCACGCTGCTCCGGACCCGGCACGCCGACTTCACCCCGTTCTGGATCACGAACGTCATCGAGGTGACCGGCGGCCTGGACCTGCTCACCGAACTGGCCGGCCGTGCGGACGTCGCCCGGATCACGGCGGTCGGCGTGACGAAGCTGACGGAGCCGGTCCGGACCGCTGGCGCGGAGACCGACAGCGACGAACCCCTGCTCTGGAACCTCACCGCGACCGGCGCCGACAAGGTGTGGCGCGAGTACGGCACCCGGGGCGAGGGCGTTGTCGTCGGCAGTGTCGACTCCGGAGTGCAGTACGACCACCCGTCGCTGGTCCGGCAGTACCGGGGCAACAATCGCGACGGCACCTTCACCCACGACTACAACTGGTTCGACCCGACCGGATGGTGCCTGCCCGAGACGCCCTGCGACAACCAGGGGCACGGTACGCACACCGTCGGCTCGATGGTCGGCGACGACGGTGCCGGGCACGTCACCGGAGTGGCACCCGGCGCGACCTGGATCGCCGCGAAGGGCTGCGAGGCCAACTACTGCACCAACCCGTCGCTGCTCGCCGCCGGGCAGTGGATGATCGCCCCGACCGACCACAACGGGGAGAACCCCCGCCCGGAGATGTCGCCGGACATCATCAACAACTCCTGGGGCGGTCACGAGGGTGACCCCCACTTCTACGACACGATCATCGACTCCTGGGTCGCCGCCGGCATCTTCCCGGTCTTCGCCGTCGGCAACGAGGCCGAGGACTACCCCGACCCGTGCGGTACGGCCGGCCACCCGGCCACCAACCCGCGGGCGTACGCCGTCGGCGCGACCGACCCGGACGGCGTGATCGCCGACTTCTCCAGCCGTGGCCCCGGCCCGGACGGCGGAGTGCGGCCGGACATCACCGCTCCCGGGGTACGGATCCTCTCCACCCTGCCGGGCAGCACGTACGGATACATGGACGGCACCTCGATGGCGGCCCCGCAGGTCGCCGGCGCGGTCGCGTTGGCCTGGTCGGCGGTGCCGAACCTGCGCCGGGACGTGGCGACCACCCGCGAGTTGCTGGACCGTACCGCGCACGACGTCGACGACCTGCGGTGCGGTGGTACGCCGGCCGACAACAACGTCTACGGCGAGGGCCGGCTGGACGCGTACGACCTGGTGACCGAGGCGTCGACGGCGCAGCTCGGCGGGATCGTGGTGCACGCGGAACGGGACGGTAACCCGCTGGCCGGCTCCCGGGTCACCGTGACCTCCAACCTGGTCACCCGGACGGCGCGCACCGACCCGCGTGGCACCGTCCAGTTGGGTCGCGTCCCGGCCGGGGAGTACACCCTGACCGCGACGTTCTTCGGGCAGCGGACCCAGCGGCGCACCATCACCGTGGCGCAGACCGGCACGGTCAACCTGACCGTCGACCTCTCCGAGGCCGCCCCGTGGCAGCCGGTGCAGGGCCGGGTCACCGACCCGGCCGGCAGGCCGGTCGCCGGCGCCCGGATCACCCTCGCCGACGAGACCTTCCCGGGTTTTGTCACCGACGCCAAGGGCCGCTACACCGGGATGCTGCCCGAGGCCGACTACAACCTGCTTGTCGACTACGGGCGCTGGCTCGCTCCGAAAACGGTCGGGCTGACCGTGGACGGGCCGGAGACGGTGGACGTGACGCTCGCCGCCAAGACCGACAGGTACGGCTACGCCGCCGGGGTCACCGCCGGGAAGTGGGAGAACGGCGGCGCGGTGCTGGCCCTCACCGGCGACACCGCGAGCCGGCAGATCGACCTGCCCTTCCCGATGACCTTCTACGGCACCACGTACGACCAGATCACCGTGCACACCGACGGCTACCTCACCCTCGGCGCCGACAGCGCCGCGTCGGTCGGCGCCAACGGTCCGCTGCCCGCCCCGGCGGTGTCCGCCCCGGCCGTCTACGCCTTCTGGGACGACCTGGTGCTCGACCACGCCGCCACGGTGCGGACGAAGTCCACCGGGTCGGGGACGAACCGGCAACTGGTGGTCAGCTGGACCCGGGCCGCCCTGAAGAGCGACCCGAAGCAGCGGGTCGACGTCCAGGTGCTGCTCGGCGAGCGGGGCACCGTCACCGTCCGGTACCGCAAGCTCGGCACCGGTACGGTGGCGGCCGGCGGCTCCGCGACGGTCGGCATCGAGGACGCCACGGGACAGCACGCGCTGACGTACTCCCGGGACGAGGCGGTGCTCGACGAGGCGACCGCGGTCACCTTCACGGTTCCCGGCCGGGGTTTGCTGCGCGGCACCGTACGGGACGCCAACGACCGTCAGCCGCTGGCCGGCGCGACGGTGCAGGTCGAGTCGCCCGGCGCCCGGCAGCCGGCCACCTCGACCACCGACGCCGACGGCTTCTACCAGCTGGAGGCGCCGGCCGGGGCGGCCACGGTGACCGTGCTGCAGCCCGGGTACGACCTGCCGCCGGCCGCCGTCACGGTGGTCGAGGGCAGGGTGGTCAGACACGACGCGGCACTGCGTACGCCGCTGCTGCTGGCCAACCGGAGCGCGGTGTCGGTGAGTGTCCGGCCCGGACAGACCCGGACCGCGACGGTGACCCTGACCAACAAGGGGGACCTGCCGGCCAGCTGGCTGGCCCGCGAGATCAACTCGGCCACCCCGCCCGCCGGGGTACCCGGCAGGGTGCTGGGCTCCTTCCCGGTGAAGGACTTCTACTACGCATTCGGCGTCGGGTACCGCAACGGTGAGCTGATCGTCTCCAACTCGTACCTCTTCGGTCAGCTGCAGCGCTTCTCCACCGACGGCCGGGTGCTCGGCACGGGGGTACTGGACATCGGCGGCTGGCCCTCGGACATGGCGTACGTGCCGGGGCGGGACCTGATGTGCGCGCCGACGATGTCCTTCGTCGGGGAACTGCCGATCGCCTGCTTCGATCCGGACACCCTGGAGGTCGAGGAGACCGTCACCGGGTCGTGGGCCGGCAAGCTCTACTACGGGCTCGCCTACCGCGCTGCCGACGACACCTTCTATCTCAGCGGGGACGGGGTGATCCGGCACCTCGCCGGCCTGTCGCACCCGCAGCCCGGCGCGGTGCTGGGCGAGTGCACGCCGCCGGTGCCGTGGATGACCGGGCTGGCGCTCAACGAGAAGGAGAACGTGCTCTGGGGCATCAACCAGGACAGCAAGGAGTCGATCTGGGCGATGGACCCGGAGAACTGCCGGGCGCTCGCCTCGGTGCCGGACCCCGACCCGCGCCCGCTGACCGGTGCCGGGCTCGACCTCGACGACCAGGGCAACCTGTGGGTGCTCGGCAGCGGCACCGGCCGCCCCTACGCCAGCTCCGTCTACCACGTCGACGGCTCGCTGCCCGCGTACAGCGACGTGCCGTGGCTCTCCGTCGACGGCTCCGGTGAGGTGGCGGCGGGGGCCAGGCAGGCCCTGACCGTCACGGTCGACTCCACCGGCCTGGCGCCGGGCAGCTACGTCGGCACCGTGCTGGTGAGCAACAACGGTGCCAAGAGCCCGGCCACCCCGATCACCGTCTCGGTGACGGTCACCGGGTGAGTGTCACCACGACGCGGTGAGGACGGGGGGCGTCCGCCGAAACGGCGGGCGCCCCCGCACCGACGCTCAGAGCCAGTCGTGCCGGGCGACGAACCAGCCGAGCTGCATCCGGGTGGCGCTGCCGGTCACGTCCATCAGCTGGCGCAGCCGCCGCTGCACGGTCCGTACCGAGATGCCCAACTGGGAGGCGACCGCCTTGTCCGGCAGTCCGGTCATCATCAGCGACAGGATCCGCCGGTCGGTCGCGGTCGGCACCGTCCACCGGTCGACATCGTCGAGCACCGTGCTGGCCGGGGCGAGCCGCAGCGGCGTGGCCCGGTCCCACACCTCGCCGAAGAGCGCCACCAGCACCTCGACCCAGGTGGCGCCGTGCACCACCAACGCCCACGGCTCGGTGCTCTCGCTCCGGCCGGGAAAGGAGAGCAGAGCCATCCGGCGGTCGGCGACGGCGAGCTTGCCAGGTACGTTCACCGCGACCCGGGCCTGCTCGCCCGCGGCGATGAACTGGCCGATGTGCGCGGAGGCGCCGTCCCGGTCGAGTGCCCGTCGGTCGTAGACCACCCGGAACCGTACGCCCCGGCCCAGCAGTTCCCGCTCGGTCGGGTTGTCGTTGATCCTGGCCGCGTACGGCGGACACTCGAAGCCGAGCACCTCCTCCTGCGCGCCGCGCAGGAACTGCTCGAACGTCTCCATGATCGCGGCGACCCCGACCACCATCCGGACACCCTGGTCGGCCGGCTCCGCCGCGCGTCGCTGTCGCAACCAGTCCCGCAGGCCGGTCCGGGCCTCCTCCAGTTCGCGCACCCGCTGGGTGAGCAGCGCGTCGATCGCCAGGTCGGGCGGGGCGGCGTCGACCCGGTCGCCGGCCCGGCGGACCAGCCCGGCCCGGACCAGTTCGGCGAGCGCCGTCTCGACCTCGTCGACCCCGGTGTCGAGCCGCCGGGCGAGCGCGGCCGTGCTGCCCGGGCTGCCGCCGACCAACTCGAGGTAGACCTTCTCCTCCGGCTCGGTCAGACCGAACGCGCGCAGCACCGTGCCCACCACCCTCGAGGAGCCGGCCGTGACCCGGCCGGGTGGCGCGCCGACCGGGCGTCCGACCACGCCTGAACCACGGCCAAGCAGGGTAACCGGGCAGCCGGAAGCCAGCTCGGCCGGCCCACTGGGTGGTGACGGTCGTCTGGTCGGGTCGCGACGGGTGCGCCCGGCCCCGGGCTGGTCGGCGGCGGTGGCGGCTCCGTTCGTTCAGAGCAGGTCTTCGAGCAGGATCGGGAGTTTGCGGATCCGCCGGCCGGTCGCGTGGTGGATCGCGTTGGCGATCGCGGCCGAGACGCCGACGATGCCGATCTCGCCGACCCCCTTCACCCCGAGCGGGTTCACCACCGCATCCGGCACCTCGATCATGTCGACGACCACGTCCGGCACGTCGGCGTTGGTCGGTACCAGGTAGTCGGCGAGGTTCTGGTTGGCGTACCGGCCGGTGTGCGGGTCCATCCGGGTCGCCTCCAGCAACGCCTGGCCGACCCCCCAGAGCATGCCGCCCATCAGCTGGCTGTGCGCCGTCCGGCGGTTCAGCACCCGGCCGGGGGCGAAGACACCGACGAGTCGGCGTACCTGGATCCGGCCCAGGTCGGCGTCGACCGCGACCTCGGCGAACTGCGCCCCGAAGGTGTGCATCGCGTGGTCGCTGGTCATCGGCGACACCGGCATCCAGGTGCCGATGGCCTCGACGTCCGGCATGTGGTTGCGGTCCAGCAGCTGGTGGTAGGTCTCGCCGACCTCGGGCCGGTCCCGCCGGCAGAGCCGACCGTCCCGGACCACCACCTCCGCCGGGTCGGCGCCGTGCAGCGGTGAGCCCTGGTCGGCCACCGCCTGGCCGATCAGCTGGTCGCGCAGCTGGGTGCAGGCCAGGTGTACGGCGGCACTGGTCGCGCCGGCCCCGGCCGAGCCGACGGCGGCGGCGATGTTCGGCAGGTCGCTGCTGCCGCCGACGAACCGGACCCGGTCCACCGGCAGGCCGAGCGCGTCCGCGGCGACCTGGGTCATCGCGGTCAGCGCCCCGGTGCCGAACTCGGAGATGCCGGCCTCGACCACGCTGCTGCCGTCGCCGTACATCCGGGCCCGGGCCCGTTGCGGGCTGATCGGCGCGGCGACCGGGTAGGCGGCGGTGGCCACGCCGGTGCCGACCAGCCACTGCCCGTCGCGTCGGACACCGGGCCGCGGGTCGCGGTCGGCCCAGCCGAACAGTTGGGCACCGCGCTGGTAGCACTCCTTCAGGCCCTTGCTCGACCACGGTTTGCCGGTCTCCGGGTCGACGTCGGCGTGGTTGCGCAGCCGCAGCTCCAGCGGGTCGAGACCGACCGCGTACGCCAGCTCGTCCATCGCGGACTCCAGGGCGAACATCCCGGTCGCCTCGCCGGGTGCCCGGGTGAATGTCGGAGTGATGATGTTGCCCCGGACCAGCCGGTATCCACCGGCGTAGTTCGGGCAGGCGTAGGTGACCGCGGCCGACTCCAGGGACATCTCGGCCCAGTCGTCGAAGTGTGAGGTCAGCGAGATCTTGTCGTGGGTGAACGCGGTCAGCCGACCGTCCCGGCCGGCGCCGAGCCGGATCCGCTGCTCCTGCTCCTCCCGGTGCCCGCAGGAGTGGAACTCCTGCTCGCGGCTGAGTGCGAGCCGGACCGGGCGGCCGACCACCCGGGCGGCGAGCGCGGCCACCGTGACGTGCGGCCAGATCAGCGCCTTGGAGCCGAAGCTGCCGCCGACGTAGTGGCTGACCACCCGGACGTCGGTCGGTGGCAGGCCGAGCAGTTCGGCGACGCTGAGCTGGGTCGCCTTCGGCCCCTGGGTGGCGTCGTAGAGGGTGAGCCGGTCGACGTCGTCCCAGACCGCCGTGGTGGTCGACGCCTCGATCGGGTTGTGGTGGTTGACCTCGAACCGGTACGTCAGGTCGAGGGTCACCTCGGCGTCCCGCAGCGCCGCCTCCGGGTCGCCCCGGGGCGGGTTCCGGCCGGGGACCAGCCCACCGAAGATCTTCTCCGGCTCGTACGCCCGGTCCCGTCCGGCGTCCAGCAGGGTCAGCGACGGCGTCTCCGCGTAGCTGACCCGGACCAGGGTGGCGGCGTGCTCGGCGCGTTCCAGGGTGTCGGCGACGACGACCGCGACCGGCTGCCCGGCGTAGTGCACCACGTCGTCCTGCATCGGGAAGAAGCTCTGGCCGTGCGCGATCAGCCCGGCCAGCCCGGGGAAGAGTTTCGGTTGCGCCGCGATCCGGGGCAGGTCCAGATGGGTCAGTACGGCGATCACGCCGTCCGCCACCATCGCGTCGCGGCAGTCGATTCCGATGATCCGTCCACTCGGCACCTGCGCGCCGACCAGTACGGCGTGGGTCAGGTCGGGAAGGTTGACCTCGGCGGAGTAGCGGGCCGCCCCGGTCACCTTGGCCCGTCCGTCGACCCGGTCGAGGGTCGCGCCGATCGCCGGACTCATGACGTACCGCCTCCGTCCCCGCTGAGCATTCCCGGCGCCGTGCCGTCGTGGATCTGCGGGTCGCCGAGGACCATCCGCAGTGCCCGGACGATGGTCCGTCGAGCCAGCTCGATCTTGAAGTCGTTCATCCCGTACCCGACCGCGTCGGCGAGTTCCTCGGCGGCGGCGGCGGTGAAGGTCTCGA
Organism: Plantactinospora sp. B5E13; assembly: GCF_039871775.1. NCBI lineage: Bacteria > Bacillati > Actinomycetota > Actinomycetes > Micromonosporales > Micromonosporaceae > Plantactinospora > Plantactinospora sp. B5E13. The sequence goes on along the minus strand of NZ_JBDPLT010000042.1, from coordinate 48,248 downwards.
CGGTGGCGGGGGCGCCGCGCAGCACCGCCTCGGCCCGGTGGGCCCGCCACGGTTTGGTCGCCACCCCGCCGAGGGCCAGCCGTACGTCGCCGATCGTCTGCCCGTCCAGGCTGACCGCGACCGCGGCCGAGGCGAGCGCGAACTCGTACGACTCCCGGTCCCGGACCTTCAGGTAGAGCGAGCGGGTGGCCATCGGGTTCGGCGGCACCTCGATCGCGACCACCAGTTCGCCGTGCGCGGTCGGGTGTTCCCGCTCCGGGGTGTCGCCGGGCAGCGGGAAGAAGTCGTCGACACCGATCCGGCCGGCCCCGCCCGGCCCCTGGGTCAGCACCACCGCGTCGAGCGCGACCAGCGCCACCGCGACGTCGGAGGGGTGGGTGGCGATGCACCGTTCGCTGGTGCCGAGGATCGCGTGGCCCCGGTTGATGCCGTGGACGGCGCTGCACCCGGTCCCCGGTTCGCGCCGGTTGCAGGGCGCCGCCACGTCGCGGAAGTAGCCGCAGCGGACCCGCTGCATGAGGTTGCCGCCCATCGACGCCATGTTCCGCAGTTGCGGGGAGGCGCCGAGCAGCAGGGCCTGGGAGATCACCGGGAACCGGCGGCGGATCGGCAGGGCCTGGGCGACCTCGCTCATCCGGGCCAGCGCGCCGATCCGTACCCCGCCGCCGGGCAGTTCCTCGACCTGGTGCAGCGGCAGGTCGTTGATGTCGACCAGCCGGCGGGCCGGGGAGACGTAGCTGCGTTGCAGGTCGACCTCGGTGGTGCCGCCGGCCAGGAAGGTGCTCGCCGGGTCGGCGGCGACGGTGCCGACCGCGGTGGCGACGTCGGCCACCCGGGAGTAGCGCAGCGGCCTCATCCGACACCCTCCACCGCCGACGGTCCGTCGCCGCCCGGACCGGTGGCGGGCCGGCCGGAGCCGCCCTCCGCCGCCGTTTCCGGGAGCCGGTTCGACGCCTCGTCGCGGACCTGCCGGATCGCGGCCCGGATGTTCGGGTACGCCGCGCACCGGCAGAGGTTCCCGCTCATCCACTCCCGGATCTGGTTGTCGTCGTCGGCGTGCCCCTCGGCCAGGAACGCCACCGCCGACATGATCTGACCCGGGGTGCAGTAGCCGCACTGGAACGCGTCGTTGCTGACGAAGGCCCGTTGCATCGGGTGCAGGTCGACGCCGCCTGCGAGGCCCTCGATGGTGGTCACCTCGCGGGACTCGCAGGTGATCGCCAGGGTCAGGCAGGCCAGCACCCGGCGCTTGTCCACCCAGACCGTGCAGGCCCCGCAGGCACCCTGGTTGCAGCCCTTCTTCGTGCCGGTCAGGTCGAGCCGGTCGCGTAACGCGTCCAGCAGGCTGACCCGGGGTTCGACGAGGACGTTGCGCGGGGTGCCGTTGACGTGCAGCCGGACCACCACCGAGTTCGGGCCCCGCACGACGGCGCTGTCGGCGCTGCGTACCGCGTCGGCGGTCTCCGTGTAGGACTTCACCCGATCACCCCGCTGAGGTTCGACGGTCGGTGCGGGTACGCCGCGCGGACCGGAACGGCCCACCCGGGCGGATCCGGGTGTTGCCCACACGGTACCGCCGATCAGGGCTTATCGGGCATACAACTCAAAAGGGCTGGGGGTTCGCCGGTGCCGTCCCGGCCCTCCGCTCGGCCCGCCACCAGCGGGCCCCGAGCACCGTGGCGGCGACCAGACCGAGCCCGGCCGGTGCCACCGCGAACCAGTTCACCTCGTCGGGCGAGACCACCGCCGCCCCCACCGCGGCGTAGCCGAACGCCGAGGGGGCCGAGGCCAGCACACTGCCGACCAGGAACGGCAGCAACCGGGCGCCGGTGGTGCCGTAGCCGTAGCTGACCAGCCCGAAGCCGCCGACCGGCAGCAGACGTACCGAGACCACCCCGAGCACGCTCTGCCGGGCGAACCAGTGGTCGAGCCGGGCCAGCCGGCCGCGTACCCGTTCGGCGACGAAGTCCCGACCGAGCAGCCGGCCGACCGCGAACCCGGCCCCGGCGGCGAGCAGCGCGGCGGCCAGCGTGTAGCCGGCCCCGCCCAGTGGACCGAAGACCGCTCCCCAGACCACGGTGATCGCGGTCCGGGGGACCAGGGCGAGCATCAGCACCGCGGCCACCGCCACGGCGACCACCGGGGCCAGCGGACCGAGCCGGTCCGCCAGCCCGGGCAGCCCGGCCAGGTCCGGCCGGGGAGCCACCAGCAGGCTCAGCCCGAGCAGCCCGAGCAGGCCGAGCAGCAGGGCGAACCGCGCGACCGACCGCTGTCGCAGCAGCCGTCGGACGCGCCCGATCACGCCCGGGCGGCGGCCAGCGCGGCGGCGCGTTCCGCCCGCAGCCGCTCCGACCAGGTGTCGTCCAGCGGCGGCAGTTGGTGCGCGCCGGTCGCCCAGCGCAGCAGCAGGTCGGCCAGGGCGGGGTTGCGGGCCAGCGCCGGACCGTGCGAGTACGTGCCGAGCAGCTTGCCCCGCCACGCCCCCTCGGTCGCGCCGTCGTTGCCGATGCCGGTGGTGACCCTGGCCAGCGGGGCGACCCCGGAACCCAGGTGGGTACGACCGCCATGGTTCTCGAAGCCGCTCAGCGGCGGCAGCCCGAGCCGGATGTCGATGTCACCGGCGAGCTCGCCGACCGCCCGGCTCGGCCCCCGGTCGGAGTGCAGGTCGAGCAGGTCCAGCCCGGCACACTTGGCGCCCTTGGCGAAGAACGAGCCGCCGAGCAGCTGGTAACCGGCGCAGACCGCGAAGACCACCGACCCCTGGGCGACCGCGCGGTGCAGCCCGCCGTCGGCGAGCAGCCGCTGCGCGCCGAGCGCCTGCGGACCGTCCTCGCCACCACCGATCAGGTAGATGTCGGCGGTGGTGGGCAGCCGCTGGTCGGAGCGGACCTCGATGGTCTCGACCGGCATCCCGCGCAGCTGGGCCCGGCGGGCCAGGATCAGCATGTTGCCCCGGTCGCCGTAGGTGGAGAGCAGGTCCGGGTAGATCCAGACGATGCGCAGCACACTCTCGGAACCGTGGTGCACCGGATATCCCCTGTCAGTTGACACGGTCCAACTCCGCTCGGATGTCCTGGAACGCCGTGTAGTTGGCGATCACCTCTAGCCGGCCCGGCGGCACGCTGGCGACCGCGTCCGCGAAGGCCCGCACGTGCTGGAACGGTACGCCGTTGACGTCGAGCCGGACCGCCAGGTCGTACGCCCGGTCCCCGGTGATCAGCACCTGGCGGCCGCGCAGCGGCGAGAAGTCGACGTCGAAGAGCCAGGAGGTGTCCAGTCCGTCGGGGTCCCGGGCGTTGATCGACAGCAGGGTGGGCGCCTCCTCGGCCATGTCGAACGCCTCGAGCCAGCTCGCCGGGTTCTTCGCCAGCAGCAGCCGGATGGTCCGCCCGTCCCGGTTCACCTGCGCGTACCGGCCGGCGACCGAGGCGACCCCGGCCAGCCGGGAGACCGCGTCGTTGGGGCGTACCCCGAACTCGGCCGCGACGGCGAGCGCGGTGGCCGCGTTGCCGAGGTTGACCCGGCCGGGCAGCTGCAGCACCACCTTGTGCCAGGCGCCGGCGGGGTCGAGCACCCCGTCGTCCTCGACCACCCACTGCGGCTCGGGCCGGCGCAACCAGCAGCCGGTGCACCACCACTGGTCGGACATCCGCTCGATCGGGGAGCCGCACTCGGGGCAGACCCAGGAGTCGTCGTGCCAGCGCTGGCCGGCGCTGAACCAGGTGACCGGGGCAGGGCGGACCGCCTCGCTGCGGTTCGCCGGCGGGGTCGCCGCCCAGACCACCATCGGGTCGTCGGCGTTGGCCACCACCCGGACCTGTGGGTGGCGCACCAGCGCGGCCCGCCACAGCTGCGCCATCATCGCCACCTCCTTGGCCCGGTCGAGCTGGTCCCGGGAGAGGTTGAGCAGGGCCACCACCCGTGGCTCGGTCGCCTCCAGGACCTGGGCCAGGTAGTGCTCGTCGACCTCCAGCACCGCGTACGGGGTGCTGCCCGCCTTGGCCAGCGCGGAGGTGTGTCCGGTCGGCATGTTGGCGCCGAACGAGTTCGTGGCGACCGGGCCGAGTACGCCGACCGCGGCGGCGGTCAGCCGGGTGGTGGTGGTCTTGCCGTTGGTGCCCGAGATCAGCGCGATGGCGCGGCCGGCGGCCAGGTGTGCCAGCAGATCAGGATCGATCTTGAGGCCGATCCAGCCGCCGATCACCGAGCCGTCACCCCGGCCGGCGGCCCGGGACAGGGCCGCCGCGGTGCGCGATACGGAGCTGGCCACCTTTGCCCGAAGGGGCATCTTCGCGTCCGTCACGCGAGCGAGGTTACCGGACGGCGCGGCGCGGCCGACCGTCGCACGAGGGACCCGTCCGGGGCGGGCGGCGGGTCGGGGTGCGGGTCGGGATCGGCCACCGGGTGTCGGCGACCGGGGTGGAGTGGGACCGGACGGGCCGTTTCCTCCACCTCGCGCCACCCGTCGGAAATTTTTCCTCCACTTCCCTCCCCGGCGGTCGTCACAGGCGGTCGAGGCGCCTGGGAAAAAAGGGGCGAAGCTGCGCGATTGACGCAGGGCTTGATGGTGTCGGATAACGGACCCGTGGGGCCGGGGTCCCGTTCCCCTCCACCTGACGCCACCCCGTCTGACGTGCGCTTTCATCCGGACATCGGGCGCGTTTCCCGGGCGATTCCGGTTGCGGGTGGAGGGAAGTGGAGTAGAGTGGGGCGCGATGGGGGGCCAGGAGGGCCCGCCGGCCCGGGGGGCAGCGGTGCCGCGAACACCGCTGAAAAGGGCAAGGGGGTTGGGCCGGTGTTTCTCGGCACGCACACCCCGCGCCTGGACGACAAGGGCCGGCTGATCCTTCCGGCCAAGTTCCGGGATGAGCTGGCGGGAGGTGTCGTGATCACCAAAGGGCAGGAGCGCTGCCTCTACGTCTTTCCGATGCCCGAGTTCCAGCGCATCGCCGGTCAGCTGCGCGAGCAGCCGATGACGCACAAGGCCGCCCGGGCCTACAGTCGGGTCTTCTTCGCCAGCGCGCACGACGAGATCCCGGACAAGCAGGGTCGGGTCACCATCCCGATCCACCTCCGGGAATACGCCGCGCTGGACCGGGACCTGGTGGTGATCGGAGCGAGCACCCGGGTCGAGATCTGGGACAAGCGGGCCTGGGAAACCTACCTCGCGGAGAACGAAGAGGAGTTCGCCGACATCGAGGAGGGGGTGCTGCCGGGCGGACTGTAGGGCGGCGCGTGCCGACTCCCGACGTACTGCGAGATCTCCACCCGCTCGAGGTTCCTGGCGCCTCTTCCCCGGTGCCAGGCGCGAACCGCCGGCAGGTCCGAAGGTCGGGCCCGGTGGGCAGAGCGGATGGGGATCTGGCGGTATGACGAGCAGGGGACAGACACCGGGCACGTCCGGACGAGACAGGGGTCAGTGGGGGGTCGACATGGGGGAGCTACGCGGTACGCACGTACCGGTGCTGCTTGAGCGGTGTCTCGAGCTGCTCGCCCCCGCGCTGGACCGTGACGACCGGCCGTCCGTGTACGTCGACGCGACACTCGGGCTGGCCGGGCACGCCGAGGCGGTGCTGGCGGCCCACCCGCGCACCGTCCTGATCGGACTCGACCGGGACACCGAGGCGCTCGCCCACGCGCGGGCCCGACTCGCCCGGTACGCCGACCGGATCCACCTGGTGCACGCGGTCTACGACGAGTTCGCCGAGGTGGTCGAGCGGCTCGGCTACGACGGCGTGGACGGTGTGCTGTTCGACCTCGGTGTCTCCTCGCTCCAACTCGACGCGCCCGACCGCGGGTTCGCCTACGCCCAGGACGCGCCGCTGGACATGCGGATGGACCAGACCACCGGGACCACCGCCGAGGAGGTCCTCAACACCTACTCGCACGGGGAACTCGCCCGGGTGCTGCGGGTGTACGGCGAGGAGCGGTTCGCCGGCCGGATCGCCTCGGCGATCATCCGGGAACGGGAACGGTCCCGGTTGACCTCCTCGGCCCGGCTCGCCGAACTGGTCCGGGAGTCGATCCCGGCACCGGCCCGACGAACGGGCGGACATCCGGCGAAGAGAACGTTTCAGGCTCTACGGATCGAGGTAAACCGGGAGCTGGCCGCGCTGGAGACGGCGTTGCCGGCCGCTCTGGACGCACTGTTCCCGGGCGGTCGTGCGGTGGTGCTGTCCTACCACTCGTTGGAGGACCGGATCACCAAACAGGTGTTCGCCGGCCGGGCCCGCAGTACGGGCCCGGTCGACCTTCCGGTCGAGCTGCCCGGCACCGGGCCGATGCTGCGGTTGCTCAGCCGGGGGGCTGAGCTGCCGGGCGAGACGGAGGTCGCGGCCAATCCGCGCGCCGCCTCGGTGCGGCTGCGGGCGGCCGAGCGGATCGACCCGTCCGACGACCGGACCCCGGCGACGACATCGAGGAGGACCGCCCGCGAACGGTCCCGCCGCGGTGCCGCGCCCGGGGCGTCGAACGGCTCGGAGAGAACTGAACGGGACCTGCCGCGATCGCCGGTCGACGGCGGCGGCACGACGGTACAGGGGGAGGGAACATGAACGTCAACAAGCGCGAGCGTCGGGTCGAACCCGACGTGACGCGCGGCGCTGGACAGCGCACACCGCGGTCGGGGGGCCGGACCACGGTGCAGCGGGCCGGACGTACGGGTGGCGGCCGGTCCAACGCGGCACCGGCGAGTCGGGTGCGGGGGGAACGGGAGTACCCGACGCAGGGTAGCGCCGCCCTGCGGGCACGGAACTGGGAGCCGTCGGTCGAGCCGGACCGGCCGGTACGGGTCTGGGACAGTTCGGCGGAGCGGCCGGAGCGGCCGGCCGAGTCCGGCTCCGCCACCCGGGCCGGCCGGCGGACCCGGCTGCGGGTCGCGCCACCGCTGCCGGTGGCCCGACCCCGGGTCTCCTTCGTGGCGCTGATCCTGGTGCTGGTGGTCGGCGGGATGCTCGGCATCCTGGTGGTCAACAGCAAGATCAACGAGAACGCGTTCCGTCAGGAACGGCTGCAGCAGCAGCGGTCCGTCCTGGACATCCAGCAGCAGGAACTGCAGCAGAAGATCGACGACGCGGAGGTGCCGGGCAACCTGGCCGCCCGGGCCCGCAAGCTGGGCCTGGTCGACTCGGGTCCACCCGCCTTCATCCAGCTGCCCGACGGCCAGGTGATCGGTGTGCCGCAGCCGGCCGGCGGCGAACCGGCGATCACCAGTCCGCAGGGTGCCGGGGGATAGTCGGTGGCCTCGCGGTCCGACGACCCGCGCCGGGACACCTCGGTGTCCCGGCGCGGCGCGTCACGTACCGGCGACGGCCGCAGAGCCGGCGCCGACGGCCGGGACTCCGGTGACGGATCCGGGCGGGACGGGGCCGGGTTCGCCGGCATCTCCGACGCCCGGGCCTACACCCCGCGCGGCCGGACCGTGCGGGACAACCCGGAACTGTCCCGGCGCTACCGCGGCGGTCCCGACGATCCGGTCGAGGTCACCGGGCGCCGGGGCGCCGCCGACCCGGGGCGGGGCCGGCGTACCCCACGCAGCAGCCGGTCCGGTGATCCGTTCCGGCCGGCGCTGCAGGTGCTCGACGGCGGCCGGGCCGGTACCCGGACCGTCCGCCGGGCCGCGTCCGGCACCGGCCGGACCGTCACCGCCCGGCCGGTCCGTGGTGACACCGAACCGCCGGCGGCACCGGCCCGGCGGCCGCGCGGCGACGGACCGACCCACGGCGGCGGCACCGGCGTACGTCGACCCCGACGCGGTCCCCGCAAGCCGCTGCGGCTGGCCGACTCGCACCGGCGGCTGCGCCTGGGCACCCTGCTCGCACTGGCCATGTTCACCACGATCGGCATCCGGCTGGTCGCGCTGCAGGTCGTCGACGCCCCGGAATACCAGGGCAACGGTCTGCGGGACCGGCTCCGTGAGGTGGTACTGCCGGCGCCGCGCGGCGCCATCTACGACCGCTACGGCGCGCCGCTGGTCCGCAGCGTCGAGGCGCGGTACGTCTTCGCCGACCCCACCCTGATCGAGGATCCGGCCCGGACCGCCGCCGCGCTGTCGCCGCTGCTCGGCATCCCGGTCTCCGAGCTGACCGAGGGGATGAAGCCGAAGAAGCGGCCGGACGGACGGGCCTCCCAGTTCGAGTACCTGGCCCGGGGGGTGGAGACCGCCACCGCCGAGAAGATCCTGGCGCTCGAACTGGACGGCATCGGCACCGGTCGGGACGAGCGCCGCGAGGTGCCCGGCGGTGACCTGGCCGCCAACCTGCTCGGCTTCACCAGCGACGACCTGCACGGCCTGGAGGGGCTCGAGGCGCGTTACGACGACCTGCTGCAGGGGGTCAACGGGAAGCGGGTGTACGAGGTCGGCAAGGGCGCGCTCGCGGCGGAGATCCCCGGTGGCTACAACCGGGTCACCAAAGCCCGGCCGGGCAGCTCGATCCAGCTGACCATCGACCGCGACCTGCAGTACGTCGTGCAGCGGATCCTCGGCCAGCGGATGCAGGAGGTCGACGGCAGCACCGGGGCGGCGCTGGTCCTCGACGTACGGACCGGCGAGGTCCTCGCCCAGGCCAGCTATCCGACGTACAACGCGGCGGACTGGAAGAAGTACAAGGCCGAGGACCGCGACGACGCGGCCACCAGCTTCGTGGTGGATCCCGGCTCGGTGCACAAGGCGATCGTCTTCGGCGCCGGGCTGGAGGAGGGGGTGATCACCCCGCAGACCGCCTGGCCGATCGCCAACGGCATCTGGAAGGGCGACCAGTACTTCGCCGACACCCATCCGGTCGGCGGTCGGAAACTGAGCGTGGCGGGCATGCTCGGCTACTCCTCCAACGTCGGCACCATCAAGATCGCCGACGCCCTCGGGGCCGAGAAGGTCTACCAGTACCAGCTCAAGTTCGGGCTGGGTAAGGCCACCGGGGAGGGGGTGCTCGGCGAGGCCTCCGGGCGGGTGCTGAAGCCGCCGACGGAGTGGAGCGGCTCGACGTACGGGTCGGTGCCGATCGGGCACAGCGTCGACGTCACGCCCCTGCAGATGGCCGCCGTCTACGCGGCGATCGCCAACAACGGCACGTGGGTGCAGCCGCACCTGGTCCGGGAGATCCTCCCGTCGGACGGCTCCCGCCGGGACGGCCCGGCCCCGCAGACCCGGCAGGTGCTCAGCCCGGCCACCGCCGCCGCCCTGCGGCAGCTGATGGAGGCGCCGGTGACCATCGAGGGCGGCACCGCCGGCAAGGCGGCCATCCCCGGTTACCGGGTCGCCGGCAAGACCGGCACCGGCTCCCGGGTGGTGGACGGCCGGTACGCCCCCGGCGAGGTCGCCTCGTTCATCGGGATGGACCAGGCGGACGACCCCCGGTACGTGATCGCGGTCTTCGCGCACACCCCACAGGGCGGCGGCGGGGACATCTCCGCGCCGGCGTTCAAGGAGATGATGGAGTACACCCTGCGCCACTACCGGGTGCCGTCGACCGGCACCGCGCCGCCGAAGTTCGTGGTCTATCCGCGTTGACCAGGCCGAACAGGACATCATCGGTAGGTGCGGGCAAACCACCGGGGCGGCTGTGCGGGGTGGACCCCCCGACGGGGTAGGGTCTGACGCCGTGCCCGGCAATCCCCGTCCCCAGGCCGTGACGCCGATCCGGCTCGCCGATCTTGCCGCGCGGGTCGCCGCCGGCCCCGCCACGCGGGCCGACCTGGCCAGCGCCGAGTTGCCGCCCGGCGGGGCCGAGGTGACGGTCACCGGGATCACCCACGCCAGCGGCGAGGTACGCCCCGGTGACCTGTACGCCGCGTTGCCGGGCGCCCGCCGGCACGGCGCCGAGTTCGTCCCGGCGGTGGCGGCGGCCGGTGCGGTCGCCGTACTCACCGATCCGGCCGGGGCGGCGGCGGCCGCCGAGGCCGGGCTGCCGGCCCTGGTCGTGCCGGACCCCCGGGCGGTGCTCGGCGAACTGGCCAGCGCGATCTACGGCGACCCGACCGCCGGACTGACCGTGATCGGGATCACCGGCACCGCCGGCAAGACCAGCACCAGCTACCTGATCGAGTCGGGGCTGCGGGCCGCCGGCCACGTCACCGGGCTGATCGGCACCGTCGAGTGCCGCCTCGGTGACCTGGTGGTGGACAGCGTCCGGACCACCCCGGAGGCCACCGACCTGCACGCCATGCTGGCCGCCGCCCGGGAGCGCGGGGTCACCGCGGTGGCGATGGAGGTCTCCAGCCACGCGCTGGTGCTGGGCCGGGTCGGCGGGGTGCGGTTCACCGTCGGCGGCTACACCAACTTCGGTCACGACCACCTCGACTTCCACGCCGACGTGGCGGACTACTTCGCGGCCAAGGCGCGGCTCTTCGACGGCCGGTGCGCCGCCGAGGTGCTCAACCACGACGACCCGGCGCTGCGCCCACTGCGTAAGCCGACGACGGTCACCTACTCGGCGGCCGGTGACCCGGACGCGACCTGGCGGGCGGAGCGGATCACCGACGTCGGCTACACCCAGACCTTCACCGCGTACGGCCCGGACGGGGTGGCGGTCGAGGCGGCGGTCGCGCTGCCCGGCCGGCACAACGTCGCCAACGCGCTGCTGGCGATCGCCACCCTGGTCGCCGCCGGGGTGGACCCGGCGGTCGCGGCGGCCGGGGTGGCCGCCTGCCCCGGCGTGCCCGGCCGGCTGGAACTGGTCGACGCGCCCGGCCCGGTCCGGGGCGTGGTCGACTTCGCGCACACCCCGGACGCGACCGTCGCCGCGCTGACCGCGCTGCGGGAGCTGACCGGCGCCGACCACCGGCTGATCTGCGTACTCGGCTCCGGCGGCGACCGGGACCAGGGCAAGCGGGCGTTGATGGGCGCCGCCGCGGCCCGGGGCGCCGACCTGGTGGTGGTGACCGACGACAACCCGCGCAGCGAGGACCCGGCCGTGATCCGGGCCGCGGTGCGCCGGGGGGCCGAGGAAGCCGGCACCCCGGCCCGGATCGTCGAGGTCGGCGGCCGTCGGGCCGCGATCACGGAGGCGGTCCGGCTGGCCGAGCCCGGCGACGTGGTCGCGGTCCTCGGCAAGGGGCACGAGCGGGGCCAGGAGATCGGCAACCGGGTCGAGCCCTTCGACGACCGAGTCGAACTCGCCACCGCGCTCGCCGCCCGGTTCGACACACTGGTGGAGCAGCGATGATCCCGATGACCCTGGCCGAGATCGCCGCCGTCGTCGACGGCCGACCGGTCGCCGACGATCCACGGCTGACCGTCACCGGTCCGGTCGAGTTCGACTCCCGCAAGGTACGCCCCGGTGGGCTCTTCGTGGCGTTCCCCGGGGAGAAGGTCGACGGGCACGACTATGCGGCGGCGGCGGTCGCGCAGCGGGGCGCGGTGGGCGTACTCGGCTCCCGGGCGGTCGACGGCGTGCCGATGGTGCTGGTCGACGACGCCCGGGTGGCGATGGGTCGGCTGGCCCGCGCGGTACTGGACCGGCTGCCCGAGCTGACCGTGATCGGGTTGACCGGCTCGTCGGGCAAGACCACCACCAAGGACCTGGTCGGCCAGCTCACCGCCCGGCTCGGCCCGACGGTGGCGCCGGCCGGATCGTTCAACAACGAGCTGGGGCATCCGTACACCGCGTTGCAGGCCAACGCCGACACCCGCTACCTGGTGCTGGAGAAGGGCGCCCGGGGGATCGGGCACGTCCGGTACCTGTGTGAGATCGCGCCGCCCCGGATCGCGGTGGTGACCAACGTCGGCACGTCGCACATCGGCGAGTTCGGCTCGGTCGAGGCGATCGCCCAGGCGAAGGGGGAGCTGGTCGAGGCGCTGCCGGCCGCCGGGCTGGCGGTGCTCAACGCCGACGACCCCCGGGTGCGGGCGATGGCGGACCGGACCGCCGCCCGGGTGGTGCTGGTCGGTGAGGCCGGCGACGCCGACGTACGGGCCGAGGACGTCACCCTCGACGAGCGCGGCCGGCCGTCGTACACCCTGGTCACCCCGAACGGTCGGGTGCCGGTACGGCTCGGGGTCAGCGGACGGCACCAGGTCGGCAACACGCTGGCCGCGGCGGCGGTGGCGCTCGACCTCGGCATGCCGTTGGCGGAGCTGCCGGAGGCGCTCGGCGCGCTGGTGCTGCCCTCGACCCGTCGGATGGACGTCTTCGACCGGGCCGACGGGGTGACGGTGATCGACGACTCGTACAACGCGAATCCCGGCTCGATGGCCGCGGCGCTGCACGCGCTCGCCGCGATGGGCCGGGGCCGACGTACGGTCGCGGTGCTCGGCTACATGGCCGAGCTCGGCGAGTTCGAGCGGGACGGTCACGCGCAGGTCGGTCGTCTCGCGGCCGAGCTGGGTGTCGACCGGTTGTTGGTGGTCGGTGAAACGGCCGCCCCGATCCGGGACGGAGCGGTGGCGGTGGCGGATTGGGGAGGAGAGTCGGTGCTGGTTACCGATCAGCAGGCGGCGATCGGGCTGCTGCGGCGCGAGCTGCGGTCGGGCGACGTCGTCCTGGTGAAGGGTTCGCGTTACCGCACCTGGGACGTGGTCGACGCGCTGCGTGAGGCGGCCGTCGGTCCCCAGGGGGGCGCCCGATGAGCCACGTGACGGACGTGTCGGTTCCGGCGGAAGGCGTCGCGGCGTGAGGGCGGTTGTCGTCGCCATCTTCGTGGCGTTCCTGATCTCGCTTTTCACCACACCGATCGCGATCAAGGTCTTCACCCGGTTGAAGGCCGGTCAGCCGATCCGGGCCGAGGGCCCGATCATGCACCAGGGCAAGAAGGGCACCCCGACGATGGGCGGGGTGGTGTTCATCGTCGCCACGGTGATCGCGTACGTCGCCGGTCACCTCGCCCTGACCACCCTGCCCCACCAGCAGATCGCCCAGGTCACCCCGACGATCACCGCGTTGGTGCTGCTGGGTCTGATGGTCTTCTCCGGTGCGGTCGGCTTCCTCGACGACTTCCTGAAGGTCCGCAAGCGCAACAGCGCCGGGCTGAACAAGCGCGGCAAGCTGCTCGGCCAGATGCTGGTCGGCGCGGTCTTCGGGGTGGTGGCGCTCTACTTCCCGAGCACCGCCGGGGTGACCGTCGGCAGCACCGCGCTCTCCTTCATCCGCGACATCAACGCGCTGGAGGTCGGCAAGATCGCCTCGGTGGTCATCTTCATCTTCGTGGTGATGGCGACGACCAACGGCGTGAACCTCACCGACGGTCTGGACGGCCTGGCCACCGGCGCGTCGGTGATGGTGCTCGCCGCGTACGCGCTGATCGCGTTCTGGCAGTACCGGCACTGGTGCGCGGACGAGGCGTACGCCGCCGGCGGGGCGTACTGCTACGTGGTCCGGGACCCGTTGGAGATCGCCCTGATCGCCGGGGCGGCGGCCGGCGCCTGTGTCGGCTTCCTCTGGTGGAACACCTCACCGGCCCGGATCTTCATGGGTGACACCGGCGCGCTCGGCCTGGGCGGGCTGATCGCCGGCATGGCGATGGCCACCCGGACACTGTTCCTCCTGATCATCCTCGGCGGGCTCTTCGTGATCATCACGATGTCCGTGGTGATCCAGATCATCTCGTTCCGGACCACCGGCAAGCGGGTCTTCCGGATGTCTCCGCTGCAGCACCACTTCGAGTTGGCCGGCTGGAGCGAGGTCAACATCGTCGTCCGATTCTGGATCATCGCCGGGATCGGGGTGGCGATCGCCCTGGCCCTCTTCTACAGCGAGTTCCTCACCGCGGTCAGCTGATCCTCCGGCCACTCCGGCCAGCGGACCGGCACCCCGCCGGCCGGACGCCCCCTCTCCGGTGCCCGGTGCCCGCCCGCCGGTCGGCGTCCCGTTCGCGGCCCGGCGCCGACACGCCGGTCGGGTGATTACCCGGCGGCGGGCCCGGGCAGCGTCGATGATGGGCGGAACCGGGAGGACGAAGGGGTGGCGCGGTGACGGACGAGGCGCCACGGCGACCGGCGGGGAACGGCGGCCCCGGCGGTGGGCGTGCGGGTGCGGGCGGCCCTGACAGCGGACGTGCGGGACCGGGCGGTGCCGACGCCGCAGCACCGTCGGCCGACGGCGGCGGCCCCGACGGCGGCGGAGGACGGGCGGGCGCCGGTGCGCGTACCGCCGGTGGCGTCGCGGACCCGGCCCGGACGGGCGGCGGCGATCCGGCGTATCCGCCGGACGGTTCCGGCGTCGGCCTGGCCGGCGGCCTGGCCGCGCTGCGTGGGCTGCTGGCCCGACCGCTCGCCTCCTACTACCTGCTGATCTCCAGCACGGGGCTGCTGCTGCTGATCGGCCTGACCATGGTCTTCTCGGCCACCAGCGTCCAGGCGCTCGCCACCGACGGCAACCCGTTCACGATGTTCGCCAAGCAGGCGCTGTTCGCGTTGATCGGGCTCGGCGCCTTCTGGGCCTGCCAGCGGCTGCCGGCCAGCACCTTCCGGTCCATCGCGCTGCCGACCCTCGGCGTCGCGGTGGTGCTGCTGGTCCTGCTCGACGCGCTGCACGCGCTCGGCAGACTCACCGGCAACGCCACCCTCGGCCCGTTCCGCGCCGAGCTGCTCTGGCTGGTCATCGGCCCGATCCAGGTGCAGCCCTCCGAGCTGGCGAAGTTCGGCCTGGTCCTCTGGGGTGCCGACATGATCGCCCGGAAGGGGGCGGCGCTGGGCTGGTGGCGGGAACTCGCCACCCCGCTCTTCCCCGCCGTCGGTCTGCTCTTCGTCCTGGTCGGCTACAACGACCTCGGCACCATGCTCTGCCTGCTCGCGATCGTCGTCGGTCTGCTCTGGGCGGCCGGGGTCCGCAAGCGGGTCTTCGCCGTGCTGTCGCTGCTCGGACTGGTCGGCGTCGGCCTGCTGGTCGCCGCCGCCTCGCTTGGCGCCGGCTCCGGCGAACAGGGCGAGCGGAACTACCGGCTGGCCCGGCTGACCATGTTCATCAACCCGCCGCCGCCCGACGAATGCGGCCTCGACGGCTGCTACCAGTACCTGCAGGCCCGGTACGCGATCGACAACGGCGGCTGGTTCGGCGTCGGACTCGGCAAGAGTGTGCTCAAGTGGGACTGGCTGCCCGCCGCGCACAACGACTTCATCTTCGCCATCCTCGCCGAGGAACTCGGGGTGGTCGGCTGTGCGGTGGTACTCAGCCTCTTCGCCGTGTTGACGTACACCGGGCTGCGGATCGCCCGCCGGGTCGCCGACCCGTTCCGGCGGCTCGCCGCCACCGCCGCCACCGCCTGGCTGGTCGGCCAGGCCGTGATCAACATCGGCGGGGTGGTCGGCCTGCTGCCGATCACCGGCCTGCCGCTGCCGTTCATCTCCGACGGCGGAAGCGCCCTGGTCGTGACGATGGCCGCGGTCGGCATGCTGGCCTCCTTCGCCCGCGCCGAACCGGAGGCGGCGCGAGCCCTGCACGCCCGTCCGGCGCCCCGATGGGTCCGACTAGTCTGGGCCCCGTTGCCGCCGCTTCCCTCGGCGCGCCGACGCGGGCCGCTGCCCGCCCAGGCCCGCCGGGAACCCGGATCCGAGACCGGAAAGCGGCGGGAGACCGGGGCCGGGCCAACGGGTGGCCGGGCGAGGAGAGGGCGCGCCGGTACGACGGCGGCCGAGAGGAGACGCTGATGGGTTCGCTGCGGTCGGTGGTGCTCGCGGGAGGCGGCACGGGTGGGCACGTCTACCCGCTGCTGGCGTTTGCCGACTGCCTGCGCCGACACGACCCGGGGGTACGCGTCACCTGCCTCGGTACGCCGAAGGGAATGGAGAACGACCTGATTCCCCCGCACGGCTACGATCTGCGGCAGATTCCGGCGTATCAGCTGCCCCGGTCCGTCAACATGAACCTGATGCGTACTCCGGACCGGATGTGGAAAGCTGCCCGGGCCGCCGGAAAGGTGATCGACGAGGTACGCGCCGACGTCGTCATCGGGTTCGGCGGCTACGTCTCGGTGCCCGCCTACCTCGCCGCCTGGCGTCGTGAACTGCCGATCGTGATCCACGAGGTGAACGTGCCGCCGGGCATCGCCAACCGGCTCGGCATGCGGTTCACCAAGAACCTCGCGCTCGGCTTTCCGCACCAGCCGCAGCAGGCCGAGTCGCTGCGCAACGGCCGGGTGGTCGGAGTGCCGCTGCGGCGCGGCATCACCGGACTGGACCGGATGGCCCAGCGGGCCGCCGCCCGGCAGCATTTCGGCCTCCACCCGGACCTGCCGACCCTCTTCGTGGCCGGCGGCTCGTCGGGGGCCCGGTCGATCAACCTGGCGCTCGCCGGGGCGGCCAAGTCGCTCGCCTACGCCGGAATCCAGGTGCTGCACGTGATCGGCGCCCGCAACGAGCCGGTCAGCATCCCCCGTGACCTGCCGGTGCCGTACGTGACGCTGCCGTACCTCTCCCAGATCGAACTGGGCTACGCCGCCGCCGACCTGATGCTGGCCCGGGGCGGCGCGATGACCTGTGCCGAGGTGGCGGCGGTCGGCCTGCCCACGGTCTACGTGCCGTACCCGCACAGCAACCAGGAGCAGCGACGCAACGCGTTGCCGGTCGTCGAGGCCGGCGGTGGCGTGCTGGTCGACGACTCCGAGATGACCCCCGCCTGGGTGGAGCAGAACATCATCCCGCTGATCCGGGACCCGCGGCGGCTCTACGCGATGGGTAATGCCGCCGCGGCGTACGGCCGGCGCGACGGCGACGAGGCACTGCTCGACTTCGTCTACGAGGCGGTGACCCGGTGAGGCGACACGACGACGTCACGGTGGGACGGATCCGGTCCCGGCGCGCTGACCCGATGCCCGGGTCCGACCGGCCGACGAGTGGAAGGCTGGGGTCATGAACACCGCGCAGTTCAGTCCGGTCGGCACCCTGGCCGCCGAGGACCTGGGCACCGTACACCTGATCGGGGTCGGCGGGGTCGGGATGAGCGGGTTGGCCCGCCTGCTGCTGACCCGGGGCATCCGGGTCTCCGGCAGCGAGCTGCGGGAGTGGCCCGCGCTGGCCGGGCTGCGGGCCCTTGGCGGCACCATCCACATGAGTCACGACGCGACCAACCTGGACGGCGTCGACACCGTGGTCTACTCGACCGCGATCCCGCAGGACCATCTGGAGCTGGTCACCGCCCGGGAACGTGGGCTGCGGGTGCTGCACCGGTCGGAGGCGCTGGCCGCGGCGATGACCGGCCGGCGGACCATCGCGGTCGCCGGCACCCACGGCAAGACCACCACCACGTCGATGGCGACGCTGATCCTGCAGCGGGCCGGCCTGGACCCGTCGTTCGTGATCGGCGGGGAGATCTCCGAGGTGGGCTCCAACGCCCACCACGGCAGCGGCGAGTACTTCGTCGCCGAGGCCGACGAGAGCGACCGCTCCTTCCTGCTCTACCGGCCGTTCGTCTCGATCATCACCAACATCGACGAGGATCACCTCAACACGTACGGGGACTACGCCGGTCTGGAGGCGGCCTTCGCCGACTTCGCCCGGCTGACCGACCCGGACGGGTTCGTGGTGACCTGCGCCGACGACCCGGGCACCCGGCGGATGGCCGAGGTGCTGCGCGCCGAGGGTCGGACGGTCTACACCTACGGCACGGCGGACGACGCGGACCTGCGGCTGACCGACCTCGCCTCCTCGGCCGCCGGGCTGCGCTACCGGGCGACGATGGACGGGGAGTCGCTGGGCGAGATCCGCCTCCCGGTCCCCGGCAGCCACCTCGGGCTGAACAGCGCCGCCGCGGTGCTCACCGCCCGCAAGCTCGGGATCGGGCTGGACTGCGTGGTCTCCAGCCTCGCCGCCTTCCCCGGGGTACGCCGTCGCTTCGAGCGCAAGGGCGCCGTCGACGGGGTCCAGGTCTACGACGAGTACGCGTACCACCCGACCTCGATGACCGCCGCGCTGAAGACGCTGCGGGAGGTGGCCGGCGACGGGCGGCTGATCGTGGTCTTCCAGCCGTACCGGGTCTACCGCACCCGGGACCTGCAGGCGGAGCTGGCCGAGGCGCTGGCCATTGCCGACGAGGTGCTGGTGCTGGAGGTCTTCGGCCCGGGTGAGGTCCGGGCGCCGGGCGAGGGCGGGGTCGCGTTGACCGACGCGATCGCCCTGCCGCCGGAGCGCAAGATGTTCGTGCCGTCCTGGGAGGACGTGCCGGCCGAGGTGGCCCGGCGGGCCGCCCAGGGTGACGTGGTGGTGACGATGGGCGCGCCACCGATCTCGCTGATGGGTGACGAGCTGCTGGCCGCGCTCGCCGACCGGCCGGCGGGCACCGGCCCGGACGTGGCGACCCCGCACGCCGGATGAGTCCTGGGTCGGGCGGCCGGTCCGGCGGCCCCGGTTCGTCCCGGGACCGGTCGGGGACCCCGTCGGCCCGACGCGGCGGTCCGGCCCCGGCCGGCCGGGCGCCGCGCCCCCGGGCCACCGGCGGCCGGGGCGGGTCGGCCAGGTCCGGTGCCCGGGGTGCCGAGCGGGGCTGGCGGCTGGTCCGGGCCGGTAGCGACGCCGTACCGCCGTCGGTGCGCCGGTTCACCCAGCGGGCCCGGCAGCGGCGGTTGCGTGCCGCGCTGCCGTGGACGGTGCTCGCCGGGGTGCTGGTGCTCGTCCTGGCCGGCGCCTGGCTGGTGTACGGGACGGCGGTCTTCGGGGTCCGCAACGTCCGGGTGGTCGGGGTCGCCCTGCTGACGCCGGAGCAGGTCCGGCAGGCGGTCGGGGTGAGCGGCGACACGCCGTTGGCCCGGGTCGACCTCGCGGCGGTCCGGGCCCGGGTCGCCCAACTGCCGCCGGTGGCCCGGGTGACGGTCTCCCGGGGCTGGCCGGGCACGCTGGTGGTCGAGGTGGTCGAGCGGACCCCGGTCGCGGTGGTGCCGCAGGACCGGCGGTTCCTGGTGGTCGACGGTTCCGGGGTGGTGTTCCAGACCCGGGCCGACCGACCGGCGGAGCTGCCGGTGGCCCGGGTCGCCAGGCCCGGACCGGAGGACGTCTCGACCCGGGCGGCGCTGGAGGTGCTGGCCGCGTTGACCCCGGAACTGCGGGAGCGGCTCGCCGAGGTGGTGGTGGAGGCGCCGGCCCGGATCACGGTCCGACTGCAGCGCGGTCGTACGCTGCTGTGGGGCGACTCGTCGCGCAGCGACACCAAGGCCCAGGTGGCCACGTCGTTGCTGGGTGAGAAGGGCGACACCATCGACGTCCGTACCCCGGACGTGGTGACGATCCGCTGATCCCGCGACGCGCCGGGGGTGGCCGCCCCGGGGGTGGATTGTGGGCGGGCGCGCCGACACGCCGCGCAGGTCCTTGGCTCCCGCCGCGCGTACGCATACGTTGCCCGGAGAGGATCAATGGTTGACATAACTGTAGACCTCTAGTAGAGGGTGAGGGTTACCCTTCGCCTCCTCGTACCGAATGGTTGTCGGCCTCGCCCCGGCCGGATCGCCGGGCGGGGTGGCGCCCCCCGCCGAGATCGAAGGAAAGGACCCCGATGACACCTCCGCACAACTACCTGGCGGTCATCAAGGTCGTCGGCATTGGTGGCGGCGGAGTCAACGCCGTCAACCGGATGATCGAGGTCGGGCTCAAGGGCGTCGAGTTCATCGCGATCAACACCGACGCCCAGGCACTGCTGATGAGCGACGCCGACGTCAAGCTCGACGTGGGCCGGGAGCTGACCCGGGGGCTGGGCGCCGGCGCCAACCCCGACGTCGGCAAGAACGCCGCCGAGGACCACCGCGACGAGATCGAGGAGGTACTCAAGGGCGCCGACATGGTTTTCGTCACCTGTGGCGAGGGTGGCGGCACCGGCACCGGCGGTGCGCCGGTGGTGGCCAACATCGCCCGTAAGCTCGGCGCGCTGACCATCGGTGTGGTCACCCGGCCGTTCTCCTTCGAGGGCAAGCGGCGTCAGGTCCAGGCCGAGGCCGGTATCGACGAGCTGCGCAACCAGTGCGACACGCTGATCGTGATCCCCAACGATCGGCTGCTCGCCCTCGGCGACCGGGGGATCAGCATGATGGACGCCTTCCGGCAGGCGGACCAGGTGTTGCTCTCCGGTGTGCAGGGCATCACCGACCTGATCACCACCCCTGGTCTGATCAACCTGGACTTCGCCGACGTGAAGAGCGTGATGAGCGGCGCCGGCAGCGCGCTGATGGGGATCGGCAGCGCCAGGGGGGACAACCGGGCGGTGGAGGCGGCCGAAGCGGCCATCTCCAGCCCGCTGCTGGAGCAGAGCATGGACGGGGCCCGGGGCGTGCTGCTCTCCATCGCCGGCGGCTCCGACCTCGGTCTCTTCGAGATCAACGACGCCGCCCAGTTGGTCACCGACGCGGCTCACCCGGACGCCAACATCATCTTCGGTGCGGTCATCGACGACGCGCTCGGCGACGAGGTACGGGTGACCGTGATCGCGGCCGGCTTCGACGGCGGCGCCCCGGCGTACAAGCCGGTCGACGCGGCGCGTAAGCCCGGGCAGCCGGCCGTGCCGCATGCGGCGACCCCGGTGTCGTCGCCGCCCGTCGCGACGCCGAGTCCGCAGCCGCGCCGGGTCCTCTTCGACGACGTGGACGTCCCCGACTTTCTCAAGAACGGCTCCTGACCACACGCGATGGCCCCACCACCCCTTCCGGCGCCGGACGCGCGCCGGGCGCAACTCGCGGAGAACCTGACCTCGGTACGGGCCCGGATCGACCGGGCCTGCGTCGCCGCCGGCCGGGATCCGGCCGAGGTCACCATGGTCGCGGTGACCAAAACGTACCCGGCTGACGACGTCGTGTCACTGGCCGGGCTCGGGGTCACCGACGTGGGAGAGAACCGGGACCAGGAGGCGGCCCCGAAGGCTGCCGAGGTCTCGGCGGCCGGGGTGGACGTCCGGTGGCACTTCGTCGGCCAGGTGCAGCGCAACAAGGCCCGTTCGGTGGTGCGGTACGCCGACCTGGTCCATTCGGTCGACAGCGTCCGGCTGGCGGTCGCCCTCGGTGAGGCGGCGGACCGGCACCGGGACCGGGACCGGCCGCTGGCGGCGCTGGTCCAGGTCAACCTGGACGGTGCCGCCGACCGGGGCGGGGCGCTGGTCGGCGGCGGTGACCGGGACCGGGAGGTCGGGGCGGTGGCCGCCGCGCTCGCCGGCCGCCCGGAGCTGCGACTGTCCGGGGTGATGGCGGTCGCGCCGCTGGACTGGGAACCGGAGCGGGCGTTTGCCCGGCTGGCCGAGGTGGCCGCCGGGCTGCGGGCCGACCATCCGGACGCCGTCGTGGTCTCGGCGGGGATGAGTGGTGACCTGGAGGCGGCGATCCGCCACGGCGCGACACATGTGCGGATCGGTAGCGCGTTGCTCGGAATGCGTAGCACGCTGCGGTAGCCTGACAACCGGACACCAAACTACATCAGTGTTGTTTGAGGCGGCATCCCCACTGTCGGGGGGCTGGGTGTGGCCGGATCAACGGCCGTGCCGGGGTTGACGTCTCAGGCCGGTGGGCACTGCAGTGTTCACGCGCGTGACAGTGGCACGGCACGGGGGTGTGTCGCAGGCGGCGGACGGAGGGGCGCGGCGATGGGTGCACTGCGCAAGGCGGGGGTCTGGCTCGGACTCGTGGAGGAGGACGACGAGCGGACCTACGACGACGGTGGTTACGAGAAGGGTGGCTACCGCGAGTCGCGCTACCGGCAGAGTCGGTACGCCGACGAGTTCGCCGACGACGACGACGAGCAGGACAGCCCGCCGCCGCCCCGGTCCCGGGTCGGTGAGCGCGGCCGGCTCTCCGAGCGCGGTGTGGGCCGCGGCACCGACCACGACCGGTCGGAGTCGGACCGTCCGGAGCGGACCGAGCGCGCCGAGCGATCGGAACGGACCGAGCGGGCCAGCGTCCGCTCGATCAGCCGCTCCGGTTCGACCGACGGGTCGAGCGGACTGACGTACCCCACCCGGGACAACCTCGCCCTTGCTCCGCAGGCCCAGGTGCGGGAGCGGGTGGTGCCGCCGGAGCCGGAGCAGCGCTACCAGATCACCACTCTGCACGTCACCACGTACCGGGAGGGGCGCACCATCGGTGAGCACTTCCGGGACGGTGTCCCAGTGATCATCAACCTCACCGAGATGGACGAGGCGGATGCCCGCCGATTGGTCGATTTCGCGGCCGGCCTGGCCTTCGGGCTGCGGGGTACGATCGAGCGCGTGACCAACCGGGTGTTCCTGCTCTCACCGGCCAATGTCCAGGTCACCGCGGAGGACAAGGCCAAGATCGCTGAGGGCGGGTTTTTCAGCCTGAGTTAGCCCAACCGAGGGATCACGTTGCTGAACATCCTGTTTCAGGTTCTCTACCTGGTTCTGTACGTCTTCCTTGTGGTGCTTTTGGCCCGTTTTGTCTTAAGTGCCGTCCTGCAGTACGGTCGCCGTTGGCAGCCGGGCCGGGGTGCGTCGGCCGGAATGGAGTCGGTGTGGAGCGTCACTGATCCGCCCCTCAAGGCGTTGAGGCGTGTGATCCCTCCATTGCGAATTGGTACCGTGAGCATCGACCTGGCCTCCCTTGTGCTCCTGGTTATCCTGTTCGTGCTGATGAGATTCGTGCTAGAGCCGCTGATCAGGTCCACGATTTGACCAGCGCGCTACGCGGCCGCAACTGACCCGAGGAGTTTCGATGCCGCTGACCCCGGCCGACGTCCACAACGTCGCCTTCAAGAAGCCGCCGATCGGCAAGCGGGGGTATGACGAGGAAGAAGTCGACGCTTTTCTGGACGAGGTCGAGCGCGAGCTCGCCCGTCTGATCGAGGAGAACAACGAGCTTCGCGCCCAGGTGGAGCGCGGCGGCCGCGGCGGCGCGCCAGCCGGGCCGGGCGCCGACCCGCGACTGGCCGCCGAGCTCAACGACGTCAAGGCCCAGCTCGACCGGGTGCAGCGCGACAAGGCGGCGGCCGAGCAGGCGGCCCGGGCGATGCAGGCCGAGCTGGAGCAGGTGCGGGCCCAGGGCGGTCCGGCGGTGACCGGCGACGGCGAGCAGCAGGCCCTGCGGGTGCTGATGATGGCCCAGCGGACCGCTGACGACCATGTCTCGGACGCCCGCCGGGAGGCCGACAAGCTGCTCTCCGACGCCCGGACCAAGGCCGAGGAGGTCACCCGGGAGGCGCGGGCCAAGGCCGACGCGCTGGAGCGGGACGCCCGCCAGCGGCACCAGGAGGCGATGGGTGGCCTCGACGCCAAGCGGACCGCGCTGCAGAAGCACATCGAGGAGCTGAAGCAGTTCGAGCGGGAGTACCGCACCCGCCTCAAGGCGTACCTGGAGAGCCAGCTGCGGGACCTCGACGGTCGCGGCCAGGGCCTCGAGGTGGAGATGACCCGGACCGACGGCAATCGGTCCGGCGGCTCCACCCCGGGTCTGGCCACCGCGGGCCTGGCCAACTCCTACGGCGCGGGCGGACGCTCCGGCGCGCTCGAGGCCGGTCGCTGACCCCGGTCGGCACCATGGTTGATTCCGGGTCGACAGCAGGGGCGTCGTCCCGTATGACAACTGGAAACGATGTGTCGGGGGTGAGCGGTGATAGTCGGCAGTCTGTTGCTCATCCTCGTCGCCGTCACGTTGCTCGTGCTCGGCCTGGCGATCGGGTCGAGTGGGCTGCTGATCAGCTCGATCGCGGCGAGTCTGCTGGCCGCGGTCGCGCTGGTGGTGGGGGCCCGGCAGGCCGCGACGGGTCGGGGCGGACTTGTCGGTGACGAGCCGTTCGGTGACGACGGAATGGCGGTGGGTGGCGACGGCGAGGTGCCCGGCGGGGCCCGCCCTCGCCGGCCCCCGACCAACACCCGGGTCGCGCCGACCGACGCCCGGGTGGCTGGCGGTCACTCCACCGGCCCGGCCGCGACGGTGCTGACCGAGCCACTACAGGTTCCGGTGCCCGCCCAGACGATCCGGTCCGGCGCGGCGCTCGACGACTCCGGCTGGCGGCAACCGGCCGGCGGGTCGGCGCCGACCGGCACCGGACCGGACGGGCAGTCGGCGGAGGACGATCCCGGCGACGAGCCGGCGGCACAGCGGGTCTCGCCGGTTGACGCGGCAGCGGTGGCGACGCTGACCGCCGAGGTGTACGTCGTCGACGGCCGGCCCCGCTACCACCTGGCGGACTGCCCCCACCTGGACGGCCGGCAGAGCGAACCACTGCCGGTGGGTGAGGCGGCCGAGCTGGGATTCACCCCGTGCGGCCGCTGCGAGCCGGCCAGCACGTTGCTCGCCGACGCGCCGCCACGCTGAGCCGGACGGAACGTCGATGGCCGAGGTGCCGACCACCGGTACGACCCTGGCCGGGCCGCCGTGACGGCGGCCGGCCCGCGCACCGTCGCGGTACGGGTCAAACCCGGTTCGTCCCGGGCCCGGGTCGGTGGCCGCTTCGACGGTCCGTACGGTCCGGCCCTGGTGATCGCGGTGAATCAGCCCGCGGTCGACGGCCGGGCCACCGAGGCGGCCCGGCGGGCGTTGGCCGAGGCGCTGCGGCTGCGCCCGGCCGCGGTGACGCTGCGCACCGGCGCGGCGAGTCGCGACAAACTCTTCGTGGTGGACGGGCCGGCCCAGGAGGTCGACGCGCGACTGCGCGAACTCCGGGACGGATCCGTTCGGTGACGGCGGGGCCCCGGGTGGGGCAGCCGTGACCGAGCGGCTCGACGCCGCCCTGCTGATCGGTGCGGCGGTGCTGCTCGTCGCGGTCGGCGCGGTCCGGGTCTCCACCCGGCTCGGGGTACCCAGCCTGCTGGTCTACCTCGCGATCGGGGTGGCCATCGGCGAGGACGGCCTGGGGATCCGTTTCGACGACGCCGAACTGACCCGGGCCCTGGGCTTCTGCGCGCTGATCGTGATCATCGCCGAGGGCGGGCTGACCTCCCGGTGGAGTGCGCTGCGACCGGTGCTCGGCGTCGCCGGCCTACTGGCGACGCTCGGCGTGGTGGTCAGCATCGCAGTCGTGGGCGTGGTGGTCCATTTCCTGCTCGGGGTGGACTGGCGGCTCGCGTTGCTCTACGGCGCGGTGCTCTCCTCCACCGACGCGGCGGCGGTTTTCGCCACCCTGCGCTGGTTGCGGCTGCCACCCCGGCTGGTGGCGACGCTGGAGGCCGAGTCGGGGATGAACGACGCCCCGGCGGTGCTGCTTGTCGTCCTGCTCTCCACCTCGACGTTCAGCGGACACGCCTGGTGGCAGGACGCTCTGCTGCTCGGCTACGAACTGGTGGTCGGGGTCGGCTTCGGGTTCGGTGTCGGGATGCTCGGCCGGTGGACCCTGCGCCGGGCCGCGCTGCCGTCCTCCGGGCTCTACCCGATCGCCGCGGTGGGACTGACCGTGCTCGCGTACGGGGTCGCCACGGTGCTGCACGCCTCCGGCTTCATCGCGGTCTACGTCGCCGGGGTGATCCTCGGCAACTCCCGGTTGCCGCACCGGCAGGCGATCCTCGGCTTTGCCGACGGCCTGGCCTGGATCGCGCAGATCGGGCTCTTCGTGCTGCTCGGCCTGCTGAGTGCGCCGTCCCGGCTGGCGGACGCGGTGTGGCCGGCGGTGGTCACCGGCCTGGCACTGGTCCTGCTGGCCCGACCGCTGGCGGTGCTGGCCTGCACGGTCTGGTTCCGGGCCGGTCCCCGGCAGCAGGCGTTCCTCTCCTGGGCGGGACTGCGCGGTGCGGTGCCGATCGTGCTGGCCACCATCCCGCTCTCCGAGGGGGTGCCCGGGGCGGTGCCGCTCTTCGACGCGGTTTTTGTCCTCGTGGTGATCTTCACGTTGTTGCAGACCGGTACGCTCGCCCCGGCGGCCCGCTGGCTGCGACTCACCGCCGCGGCCGAGCCTGCGGAACTGCGGGTGGAGACGGCGCCGTTGGAGCGGATGCAGGCCGATCTGTTGCAGTTGGAGATTCCGGCCGGGTCCCGGCTGGTCGGGGTGCACCTCGACGAGCTGCGGCTGCCGGTGGGGGCGTCGGTGACGCTGGTCGCCCGGGACGGGGTGGGATTCGTGCCGGCGTCGGACACCCGGTTGAAGGTCGGGGACAGCCTGTTGATCGTCGCCACCGCCCGGGTACGGGACGAGGTCGAGCGCCGGCTGCGGGCGATCAGCCGACGGGGTCGACTGGCCCGCTGGCTCGGCGAGTACGGCGAGGAGCGCGACGACTAACCCGCTGTACCTTTTGCCTGGTTGGTGGGTTATTTCCGGTGGAAAAGCGTAACATCGGTGCGGCATGTTGTCGGACGCCTGTACGTTCCGTATTCTTGCCAACCTCCGGAGTGTGCGGCGGGTCCGCCGCGCGCCCGTTTCTGCACTGGGGGACGCCATGGCCGAGCGGGCGAGGGCCGCAGGCGATATGACCGGTACATCCGGTTTGTCGTCGGTGGCCGGTGGCCCGAATCCGGCCGGTGGCCGCCAGCACACTCCCGGCGCTCCGGCGCCGGACGTGCCGGCGGCCTCGCCACCCGGCGTTTGTGCAGTCCGGCGTTGGCGACCTGTGCTGCCGACAGCATCCCACTGGTCGCACCCGCCGGAGCGACCGCACCGAACAGGTCCACCGGCTCCGTCGGGGTGACGGCGCGACGAACCTGTCCAGGCACGGCCGACCGCCGCGGGGTCCGCGGCTGAGGGAGCGACGATGGCAAAGCCAGCCGACACCAGGACCGCCGGCCGTAAGTCGGCACCGAAGACCGCGCGCAGCAGCGCCGAGACCGAGAAGATCCGGGCGGCCCTGGCAGCCCGCCGCGACGAACTGCGCGGCGAGTACGATCAGACGCTGAGCGAGATCACCGAGCTGCAGCGCGAACGGCTGACCGACTCGGCCGGGGACGACCAGGCCGACACCGGCACCAAGACGTTCGAGCGGGAGCAGGAGATCTCCCTCGCCAACAGCATCCTGGAACGCATCACCCAGGTGGAGCGCGCTCTGGAGCGGCTTGACGAGGGCAGCTACGGCTGGTGCGAGCGGTGCGGCAACCCGATCCCGGTGGAGCGGCTCGCCGCGTTCCCGTCGGCCACCCTCTGCGTCGCCTGCAAGCAACTGGAGGAGCGCCGGTGAGCGGTCCGGGGTCGTGACCGGAGGAAGGGACTCCTGCTGAACATCGACGACGAGCGGACGACCGAGGCGCGGCCGGCCGGGGCCGACCCGGAGGGACCGAACCGACCGCGCGTACGGCGGCTCGCCGTCTCGGTGCTGGTCGGTGCCGCCGTACTGGCCTGGCTCGCCGACCTCGGCACGAAGCACCTCGCCCTGGCGACGCTCGCCGACCGGGAGCCGGTACGCCTGCTCGGCGGCGCCGTCTACCTCACCCTCACCCGCAACAGCGGCGCGGCGTTCAGCCTCGCCTCCGACCACACCTGGGTCTTCCCACTGGTCACCGCCGTGGTGATCGGCTGGATCGGCTGGCTGGCCGGCAGACTGCGTTCGCTGCCCTGGGCGATCGCGCTGGGACTGGTGCTCGGTGGTGCGATCGGCAACCTGACCGACCGGATCTTCCGGGCCCCCGGCGTGTTCGTCGGGCACGTGGTCGACATGGTCAGCCTCTTCGACCCGTACGGGCGGGTGTGGCCGATCTTCAACCTCGCGGACAGCGCCCTGGTCACCGGGGTCTGCCTGGCGGTCCTGCTGGAACTGACCGGTCGGCAGCGCGACGGGACCCGGATCCGGGCCCGCCGGGCTGCCCCGGAGAACGCCCCGGACGCGGCCGTGGCCCCGGGAACCGACGCCGACCGACGGGACGACCAGGCATGACCTCTGCGTACAACGCCGGACAGGTACGTCCGGCCGGGGAGACCCGTACCCTGCCGGTGCCGGAGGGACTTGACGGGATGCGGCTGGACCAGGCGGTCTCCCGACTGCTCGGGCTCTCCCGGACGACCGCGGCGGCGCTGGTCGAGGCGGGCGACGTAACCGTCGACGGGACCGCCCGGCCCAAGTCCGACCGGGTGGCCGCCGGTTCCTGGCTCGAGGTGGTGCTGCCCGCACCGGCCGCGCCGCCGACGGTCATCGCCGAGACGGTCCCCGGACTGCGGGTGATCCACGCCGACGACGACATCGTGGTGGTCGACAAGCCGGTCGGGGTGGCCGCCCACCCGAGCCCGGGCTGGACCGGCCCGACCGTCATCGGCGGGCTTGCCGCCCTCGGCCACACCATCGCGACCAGCGGTGCGGCCGAGCGGCAGGGGGTCGTGCACCGACTGGACGTCGGGACCACCGGGGTGATGGCGGTGGCCAAGAGCGAACGGGCGTACAGCCTGCTCAAGCGGGCCTTCAAGCTCCGCGAGGTGGAGAAGCGGTACCACGCGGTGGTGCAGGGACACCTCGACCCGCTGCGCGGCACCGTCGACGCGCCGATCGACCGGCACCCGACCCACGACTACCGGTGGGCGGTGATGGCGAGCGGGAAACCGAGCATCACCCACTACGACACGTTGGAGGCGTTCCCGGCGGCGAGCCTGCTCGACGTACGACTGGAGACCGGCCGGACCCACCAGATCCGGGTGCACCTGTCCACCCTGCGGCATCCGTGTGTCGGTGATCTGACGTACGGGGCGGATCCCACCCTGGCCACCCGGCTCGGCCTCAGCCGACAGTGGCTGCACGCCCGCGAGTTGGCGTTCGCACACCCCGGGACGGGTGAGCCGGTTCGGTTCGTGAGCGACTACCCTGACGACCTGGCACATGCACTTCGCATCTTGCGCGATTGACCGCCAGCCAGCCGACGAGGGGAAGTTCCGCCCGTGCGCCCCGGTGACCTGTTGCGTCAGTTGGACCGGCAGCTGCTGCCGCCGCTGGCCCGTGGCCTGACCCGGCTCGGACAGGGGCCGCTGCGCCTGCGGCTGCGGCTGTTGACCAGTGTCGCGCTGCTCTGCTCGGTGGCCGTACTGGTCACCGCGGTCTGGGCGGCGGACCGGCCGCCGGCGATCGACCCCACGCTCGGCGACGTCACCCGGGTCGGGGTGGTGCAGGGCGAGTCCATCCCCGGCTACGTCGCGGCCAGCCGCGGCGAGCTGGCCGCGCTGATCGCGGCACCGCCGGCCGGCGCGGCGCCGCGGCCGTACGCGCTGGTGACCCTCGCCGCCTACCTGGCTCCGGACCGCTTGCCGCCGGTCCTGGCCGGGGTGGAGATCTCCGAGGTGTACGCCCGGCTGTGGCGGCCGGGCAGCCAGACCCAGATCGTGCGTATTCCGGCGCTCCGCCTGCCCGACGACGTGACCGCAGGGATGCTGGAGGTCGCCGAGCGCAAGGACCAGGAGGTCCGGGACTACCAGGAGCGCAGTGCGGCGGTGGTCGGCGACAGCCCGGACGCGCAGGAGCTGCGCCGGTTCTACGACAGCGGCGCCCGGGTCGCCTCGGACGAGGCGATCGCCTACCGGTCCGGCTGCTCGTGCGTGTACGCGGCGGTGGTCCGGGGCGAGCCGGCGGCCCTGGGGCGGGTCGCCGCCCGGGCGGGTGTACGGGCGGTGGACCCGGCGCCGGAGGTGCGCCGACTGGACCGGACCGTCTTCACCCCGCCCCTGCCGGAGCAGGAGGACGTGGTACGTCCGCCCGCCGACTCGAGCATGCCACCGGCGCCGACCGCCCCGGGCGATCCGACCGGCCCGGTGTTGCCACCGGCCGGTTCGGCGGCCTCGGACGGCGTGCCCGGGGCACCGGGCGGTGCGCTGGATCCGTCGGCGAGCGGTGCTCCGGCCTCCGGCCCGCGACCCGCCCCGTCGTCCACCGCGCCGGCCCCTGACCCGGTCCACACCCCGCCGGCCAGCCCGGAGGGCGGGACCGGCACGACCGGGCCAGAGGAGCCGGCCACCGTCCCCAGGGACGGCGGCAGTCCGGGCACCCCACCCGACGGGTCGCCGGGCAACCCGGAGAACGGGTCCTCGCCGGACAGCGCCGGACCGGCCGGGGATTCGCCGGCTCCGCGGCTGGGTGACGCGCCGAGTGGGAACGCACCGAGCGGGAACGCACCGAGCGGGGAACCGTGAGCCGGTGACGGCCAGCGGGGCTCCGGCGGCGACGGCCACACCGATGAATGGGTGCGTGCCGCCGGTGGCCCGAATAGGGTTTGCTTCGTAGCCTGTCAGGGCGGGGACCGAGGGCGCTGGGAGGGCGAGCCGTGGACGGCACGGAGACCGGCTGGGGCCGGCCGGCGGAATCAGCACCGCGGTGGCGGGCGCTGCTCGACCGGGCCCTGCACGGCAGCCGCACCGACGAGCACCAGGTCCTCGACGAGCGGTCCGGGCCGGGGGCGGCCGGCGGTGGGTTGACCGGCGGAGGTGGGGCGGGCGGCCCCGGCCGGTCCGGCCGCACAGCACCGCCGGGCGATCCCGGCTATCCGTCCGGTTACGGTCCGCACGGCGGACCGGAACGGCCCGGAGAGTCCCGGTACGCCGCGTTGGAGAACGGCTACCGGCACGACTCCTTCTTCGGACCGGAGCCGGGGCGACCGGCCGAGGCCGGTTGGTCCGACCCGGGGTACCGCCCGGAGCCCGGCTATCCGGCCGCCCCGGCTCAGCGCCCCGATCCCGGATACCGGCCCGAGCCGGGCCGGCCGGCCGACGGCGGTCACCCCGGTGAGTCCCGGTATGCCGCGCTCGGCACCGGCTGGCGGCCGCCCGCTCCACCGCCGCCGCCGGTCAACCCGCCGAGCGGTCCGCCGCCCCTGCCCCGCCGCCCGCCGCCGCAGTCGGCCGCGCCGGCCCTGCCGTACCGCGGCCGGCCGGACGAGGCGGGCCTGCCGCACCGGGGCGTACCCGAGGATCCGGGTCCGGCCCGACGGAGCGCGCCCGAGGTCGCGGCCCCGCCCGGCCGGGTCGTCCCGGCGCCCCGGGCCGCCCTGACCCCACCGCCGGCCGCCCTGACCCCACCGCCGGCTGTCCCGGTCGAGCCGGCGTTCCGGCCGGCTCCGACCGAACCGGCGTTCCGGCCCACGCCCGCCCGTCCGGCGCCCGGTGCGGCCCCGGTCGACCCCCCGGCCCGCTACGGAACGCCGGAGACCGGCTACGCCAGGTCGCCGGTACGGCCCGCCGTCGACCCGGCGCCACCGGCCCGGGCCGGATGGCCGCGTCGGCAGCCCGACGCCGAGGTGGAACGGGCGATCGGCGTCCTCAAACGCGACCTCGGCTCGCCCCGGGTGCTGGCCTTCGCCAACCCCAAGGGCGGTGTGCACAAGACCACCGCGACCGTGCTCGCCGCGGCCACCATCGGCGGGGTACGCGGCCGGGGCGTGCTGGCCTGGGACGACAACGAACTGCGGGGCACCCTCGGCCTGCGCGCCGGCAGCGCCCGGCACGCCCGGACGATCCGGCACCTGGTCGCCGAGCTGATGGAGATCGAGGTCCTGCCCGGCAACCAGCTGACCGAGCGACTCGACGACTACCTGCGGCACGCCTCGGACGGCTCGTACGACGTCCTGGCCGGCGAGGAGAGCCCCCGGTTCGCCCAGCGGCTCGACCAGCACACCGTGAAACGGGTGCTCGAACTGCTGCGCCGCAGCCACGACGTGATCTGCGTCGACACCGGCAACAACGTGGAGAGCTCGAACTGGCAGACCGTGCTGCGCGCGGCGGACCAGCTGGTGGTCACCACCGTGCCCCGGGAGGACGCGGCGTTCACCGCCGACTGGATGCTCGACCTGCTGCACGAGATCGGGATGGGCGAGCTGGTGGAGAACGCGGTGACCCTGCTCTCCTGCCCGACGCCGGGGCAGTCGCCGCTGCTGGAGGACCTGAAGCGGCACTTCGCCACCCGGACCAGGGCGGTGGCGGTGGTGCCGTACGACCCGGCGCTGGAGACCGGTTCGTCGATCGAGTACGCCCAGCTGCAGCAGGAGACCCGGGACGCCTGGCTGCAGGCCGCCTCGATGATGATCGAGCCGTTCGCCCGCTGATCCGCCCACCGGGCGAGTCGGTCTGGAGGCGGGGAGATCAACGGACTAGGCTCGGGGACCGGCGGTCGCGCCGTCGGGGGGACCCGCCGGGCTGGTGGGCACCGGGCCGTCGCCGGCTGCAAGGGGGGCATCGGAGCTGCGCCGACGCGGGTGCGTGGGCGCGGTTGCCGTACCGTGCCCGCAGCCGGGGAACGTGTCCTGACGGGTGCCCGCCGTACGACCGACGGTCGCCGGGTGACCGGAGACCCGGTCGGCTGATCGGCCGATGCCGGGCCGGCCGGTGGCCGCGCGAGGGGAAGGGGGGCCCTGGGTGTCTGACTCGTTCGTGCACCTGCACAACCACACCGAGTATTCGATGCTCGACGGTGCGGCGCGGCTCAAGGAGCTGTTCGCCGAGACCGGTCGGCTGGGCATGCCAGCGCTGGCGATGACCGACCACGGCAACCTGTACGGCGCGTACGACTTCTTCAAGCAGGCCACCGGAGCCGGGGTCAAGCCGATCATCGGAGTCGAGGCCTACCTCACGCCGGGGACGGACCGGCGGGACCGGACCCGGGTGCGCTGGGCCGACGGCGGCGGGAACGACGTCTCCGGCGGTGGCGCGTACACCCACATGACGATGTGGGCCGCCGACGCCGAGGGACTGCGCAACCTGTTCCGGCTGAACTCCCGGTCGAGCCTGGAGGGCTACTTCTACAAGCCGCGCGCCGACCGGGAACTGCTGCACGAGTACGGCAGGGGGCTGATCGCCACCACCGGCTGCCCCTCCGGCGAGGTGCAGACCTGGCTGCGGATCGGCAACTTCGACAAGGCGTGCGAGTCGGCGGCCGAGTTCCGGGACATCTTCGGGGCGGACAACTTCTACCTCGAGTTGATGGACCACGGTCTCGACATCGAGCAGCAGGTCCGGCAGGACCTGATCCGGCTCGGCAAGCGGCTCAACCTGAAGCCGGTCGCCACCAACGACCTGCACTACACGTACGCCAAGGACGCGGACGCGCACGAGGTGCTGCTCTGTGTCCAGTCCGGGTCGACGCTGGCCGACCCGAAGCGGTTCAAGTTCGACTCCCAGGGCTACTACCTCAAGTCGCCGGCCGAGATGCGCGCGCTCTGGGACGCCGAGGTGCCCGGCGCCTGCGACAACACCCTGGAGATCGCCGAGCGGATCGGCGACTACGCCGAGGTCTTCGCCTCCCGCAACCTGATGCCGCAGTTCCCGATCCCCGAGGGGGAGACCGAGGAGTCGTGGCTGCGCAAGGAGGTCGCACGCGGGCTGGAGCGGCGCTTTCCGAACGGGGTGCCGGACGACCGTCGGCGGCAGGCCGAGTACGAGCTCGACGTGATCATCAAGATGGGCTTCCCCGGC
This sequence comes from Plantactinospora sp. B5E13, assembly GCF_039871775.1. Taxonomy (NCBI): domain Bacteria; kingdom Bacillati; phylum Actinomycetota; class Actinomycetes; order Micromonosporales; family Micromonosporaceae; genus Plantactinospora; species Plantactinospora sp. B5E13. The sequence continues at coordinate 15,106 of NZ_JBDPLT010000042.1, read as the reverse complement.
TACTTCCTGGTCACCGCCGACCTGATCGCGTACGCCAAGCGGGAGGGGATCCGGGTCGGGCCGGGTCGTGGCTCGGCGGCCGGTGCGCTGATCGCGTACGCACTCGGCATCACCGAACTCGACCCGATGCAGCACGGTCTGCTCTTCGAACGGTTCCTCAACCCCGACCGCGTCTCGATGCCTGACATCGACATGGACTTCGACGAGCGTCGGCGCGGCGAGATGATCCGCTACGCCACCGAGAAGTACGGCGACGCGCGGGTCGCCCAGATCATCACGTACGGCACGATCAAGGCGAAGGCGGCGATCAAGGACGCGGCCCGGGTGCTCGGCTACCCGTTCGCGATGGGTGACCGGATCACCAAGGCGATGCCACCGGCGGTGATGGGCAAGGACATCCCGCTCGGCGGCATCTTCGACCCGTCGCACCCGCGCTACCCGGAGGCGGCGGAGTTCCGCCAGCTCTACGACGGCGACGGCGAGGTCCGCAAGGTCGTCGACACGGCCAAGGGTCTGGAGGGGCTCAAGCGGCAGTGGGGGGTGCACGCGGCCGGGGTCATCCTGTCCCGGGACCCGCTGGTCGACGTCCTGCCGATCCACAAGCGGGAGCAGGACGGCGCGATCATCACCCAGTGGGACATGGGTGCCTGCGAGACCATCGGCCTGCTGAAGATGGACTTCCTGGGCCTGCGCAACCTCACCATCATGGACGACGCGCTGGACGCGATCCGGGAGAACCGGGGCGAGGAACTCGTCCTGGAGGACCTGCCGCTGGACGACAAGGCCACCTACGACCTGCTGGCCCGGGGTGACACCCTCGGGGTGTTCCAGTTCGACGGCGGGCCGATGCGGGCGCTGCTGCGCTCGATGGCGCCGGACAACTTCGAGGACATCTCCGCGGTCGGTGCGCTCTACCGGCCCGGTCCGATGGGCGCCAACGCGCACAACGAGTACGCCGACCGCAAGAACAACCGCAAGCCGGTGGTGCCGATCCATCCGGAGCTCGCCGAGCCGTTGAAGGAGATCCTGGGCGACACCTACGGGTTGATCGTCTACCAGGAGCAGGTCATGGCGATCGCGCAGAAGGTCGCCGGGTACTCGCTCGGCGCCGCGGACCTGCTCCGCCGGGCGATGGGTAAGAAGAAGAAGGAGATCCTCGACAAGGAGTTCAAGCCGTTCTCCGCCGGCATGAAGGAGAAGGGGTTCTCCGACGCGGCGATCAAGACGCTCTGGGACATCCTCGTCCCGTTCTCCGACTACGCGTTCAACAAGGCGCACAGCGCCGCGTACGGGGTGGTCTCCTACTGGACCGCGTACCTGAAGGCGAACTATCCGGCCGAGTACATGAGCGCCCTGCTCACCTCCGTCGGTGACGACAAGGACAAGTCGGCGGTCTACCTCGCCGAGTGCCGCCGGATGGGCATCAAGGTGCTGCCGCCGGACGTCAACGAGTCCAACGCCCGGTTCGCCGCCGTCGGCACCGACATCCGGTTCGGTCTGGCCGCGGTCCGCAACGTCGGTGCCAACGTGGTCGAGTCGATCCGCCGGTCCCGCAAGGAGAAGGGCGCGTTCACCGACTTCTACGACTACCTGCGCAAGGTCGACGCGGTGGCCTGCAACAAGAAGACGATCGAATCGCTGATCAAGGCGGGGGCGTTCGACTCCCTCGGGCACACCCGCAAGGGGCTGCTGGCCGTGCACGCCGACGCGATCGACTCGTTCATCGCGCTCAAGCGCAACGAGGCGGTCGGCCAGTACGACCTCTTCGGCGACGCGTTCGGCGGCGGGGGCGAGGCCGCCGGCGGTGGCGGCATGGTGGTGACGCCGCCGATCCCGGACGGCGAGTGGGACAAGACCGACCTGCTCACCTTCGAGCGCGAGATGCTCGGCCTGTACGTCTCCGACCACCCGCTGTTCGGGGTCGAGCACGTGCTGGCCAACGCCGCCGACATGCCGCTCTCCGCGCTCGCCGAGGAGGGGAACGTCGCGGACGGGCAGGTGGTCACCCTGGCCGGCATCCTCTCCGGGGTGCAGCGCCGGATCACCAAGCAGGGCCGGGCCTGGGCCTCGGCCACCCTGGAGGACCTCGGCGGTGCGGTCGAGGTGCTCTTCTTCCCGAACACCTACGAACTCGTCGGGCAGTACATCGCCGAGGACGCGATCGTGGTGGTCAAGGGTCGGGTCGACCGGCGCGACGACCAGCCCCGGCTGATGGCGATGGACCTGTCGATGCCGGAGATCACCGCCGCCGACGAGGTCAAGCCGGTGGTGCTCGCCCTGCCTCCGTCCCGCTGTACCCCGCCCCTGGTCGAGCGGCTCCGCGAGGTGCTGACCAGCCACCCCGGCTCGGCGGAGGTGCACGTCAAACTGGTCAACGGCTCCCGGGCCACCCTGCTGCGGCTCAGCCCGATGCGGGTGGCGCCGACCACCGCCCTGATGGCCGACCTCAAGGCCCTGCTCGGCCCGAGCGCCGTCGCCGGCTGAGGGTGTCAGGGAACGGCCGCTCCGCGCAGCGGGGCGGCCGGGACTGACACCCTCGGGTCGGTTTCGCCGGACCGGACCGCCGACGGTCGGTCGTGCCTGAGAGGATCATCGGGTGAGTCCGGCAACCTCTCATCCCGCCGACCGGTCCGGCGGCGACGACGACCGTCCCGCCGCCGCTGCGGCTCCGTCCGCCTCATCCGCACCGCCGGCCGGTGGCGACGGTGTGACCGGCGGCGAGCCGTCCGACGGGCCGCCCACCACCGAACTGTCCGACGCCCCGCCGGCCGCCGAGCCGTCCCGGCGGCGGTTGCGCGGCGTCGCCGTCAACCTCGGGGTGTTCCTGGTGTTGATCCTGCTGGGCCTGCCGTTCGGGCTGGTCTGGTCGGCGGTGTCGCCCGGGGTGCCGGTGCTGCAGACCGAGGACGGTGCGATCCTCGCCGAGCCGTCACCGGAGGGGTTCATCGCCGCCGACGGGTGGTTCACCCTGCTCGGCTTCGGGCTCGGTGTCCTGGTGACGATCGCTGTCTGGGTGCTGCTCCGCCGGCACCGGGGACCGCTCGGCATGGTCGTGGTGGTGCTCGGCATGCTCGGTGCCGCCCTCGTCGCCTGGCAGGTGGGGCGGCACATCGGGCTGGCCGGGTACGAGCGGATGCTGGAGACCGCGCCGGCCGGCACGAACTTCACCAAGCCGCCGGACCTGCAGGCCGGTCAGTTCTACGAGGCGCTCGGTTTCATCCCGGCGATCCAGGACCTGCTGGTGCCGGCGTTCGGCGCGGTGCTGGTCTACACCCTGCTGGCCGGCTGGTCGCGCTATCCGGGTCTGCGACCCGAGGAGGAGCCGCCGCCGTGGACGCCGGACCTGTCGCCGGTCAGTTCGGGCTCAGCGGTACCGCCAGCTCCGCCAGCGGCACCGGGACCGCCCGGACCTGACGCAGCAGAGCCGCCTCGCGGTTGAGCAGGCGCAGTTCGGCGCGGAGCCGTCCGGCCGTGTCCGGGGTCGCCAGCAGCCGCTGCCGGTCGCCGAGGGTCAGCGCGGCGGTGGCCGCCACCAGGTGGGACAGCACGGTCGGGTCGTCCGGCAGCTGTTCGGCGATCTCCTCCGGGTCGTCCCGGACCAGGGCGAGGTACTGCCGGAAGACCGCGAGGACCCGGGGAGCGAGTTGGTCGGCGGCCTGTTCCTGACCGGTCGGTTCGGGCAGCCAGTCGACCTCGGCGGTCAGGTACGGCGTTTCCCCCTGGGTGACGTCGTTGATCCGGAACCGGCGTCGTCCCACCGTCACCACGTCGAGCCGGCCGTCCGGCAGCTCGGTCACCTGACGCAGTTCCGCCGTACAGCCGATGTCGTGCAGGGTGACCAGCGACGTCCGGCCGCCCGGTTCGGCGGCCGCCCGGTCCGCCGGGGTCCCACCCCCGAAGCCGGGAGCGACGGCTCCGCCCGGGCCGACCCCGCCCGGGCCGACCCCGCCCGGGCCGACGGTGCCGGGGCCCGGGCCACCGGCGACCGGTGCCGGGCCGCCGCTGCGGATGGCGACCACACCGAACTCCCGGGGCGTACCCTCCGGAAGGTCGGTCAGGTGTCGGATCAGTGCGAGATAGCGCGGCTCGAATATGTGCAGCGGCAGCACCAGACCGGGAAAGAGCACCGTCTCGAGCGGAAACACCGGTAGCCGCGCACCCACCGGACGAGCCTAACCGGTCCCGGTCGCCCTCGGCCGTACGTGGTTCGGCTGATCCGGACCCGGCTTCGGCTGACCACACCGCCGGCCGAACGGCGGGTACGTGGCCCGGCTCACCGTCCCGCCCGCTGGACGCAGCCGCTGCGCCGGCCGGTGCGACGAATAGACTGCCAAGGGTGTTGAACCGGATCGACCTGCGCGGCGGGTGGCGTGATCCACGCGCCCTGCTGCCCCGTGCCCAGCTTGACGTCTCCGTCGCGGTGGAGAAGATCCGCCCGCTTGTCGAGGCGGTCCGCGAGCATGGGTTCACCGCGATCCGGGACGCCACCCAGCGCTTCGACGGCCTGCTGCTGGACCGGCTGCGGGTGCCGGCCGGGACCATCGCCGAAGCCGAGTCGACGCTGGAGCCGGAGGTCCGGGAGGCACTGGTCGAGAGCATCAGCCGGGCCCGGCGGGTGCACGCGGACCAGCGGCGGACCGACGTGGTCACCGAGGTCGTGCCGGGCGGCGTCGTCACCGAACGCTGGGTGCCGGTCGACCGGGTCGGGCTGTACGTGCCTGGTGGCCTGGCCATGTACCCGTCGACCGTGGTGATGAACGTGGTGCCGGCCCAGGCCGCCGGGGTCCGGTCGCTGGTGGTGGTGAGCCCGCCGCAGCCGGAGAACAACGGCCTGCCCGACGCCCGGGTGCTGGCCGCCTGCGCGCTGCTCGGCGTCGACGAGGTCTACGCGGTCGGCGGGGCGCAGGCGGTGGCGATGCTCGCCTACGGGGCGGCGACCGACGCCGACGGCACCGGACACTGCGACCCGGTCGACATGATCACCGGCCCGGGCAACATCTGGGTCACCGCCGCCAAACGGCTGCTGCGGGGTGTGGTCGGGATCGACGCCGAGGCGGGTCCGACCGAGATCGCCGTACTGGCCGACGAGACGGCCGACCCGGTGCACGTCGCCGCCGACCTGATCAGCCAGGCCGAGCACGACCCGCTGGCGGCGAGCGTGCTGGTCACCCCGTCGGTCGAGCTGGCCGACTCGGTCGACCGGGAGCTGGCCCGGCAGGTTCCGGAGACCAAACACACCGACCGGATCAACACCGCGCTCACCGGCCCGCAGAGCGGGGTGGTGCTGGTCGACGACCTGGCGGCCGGGCTGCGGGTGGTCGACCTCTACGCCGCCGAGCACCTGGAGATCCAGACCCGGGACGCCCGCGAGTGGGCACTCCGGGTACGCAACGCCGGGGCGATCTTCGTCGGGCCGTACGCGCCGGTGTCGCTCGGCGACTACTGCGCCGGTTCCAACCACGTGCTGCCCACCGGCGGCTGCGCCCGGCACTCCTCCGGGCTGTCGGTGCAGTCGTTCCTGCGCGGCATCCACATCGTGGAGTACACCGAGGCGGCGCTGCGGGACACCGCCCGGCACGTGGTGACCCTGGCCCGGGTGGAGGACCTGCCCGCGCACGGCCAGGCGGTCGCCGTCCGGTTCGCCGCGCCCCCGCCGGCCGCCGAGGGGGCACCGGCGTGACCTCGCTCGACGACCTGCCGATCCGCGACGACCTGCGGGGGCGCAGCCCGTACGGCGCGCCGCAGCTGGACGTGCCGGTGCGGCTGAACACCAACGAGAACTCGTACCCGCTGCCCGAGTCGGTGGTGGACGCGATCGGCAAGGCGGTCGCCGCCGAGTTGCGTGACCTCAACCGCTATCCGGACCGGGACGCGGTGGCGCTCCGCGCCGACCTGGCCGACTATCTCGGGCACGGGCTCGGCGTCGGCAACGTCTGGGTGGCCAACGGCTCCAACGAGGTGCAGCAGCAGCTGTTCCAGGTCTTCGGTGGTCCGGGACGGACCGCGCTCGGCTTCACCCCGGCGTACTCGATGCATCCGCTGCTCGCCACCGCGACCGGCACCGCCTGGCGGGACGGTCGGCGGGACGCCGACTTCGGGCTGACCGTCGCGCACGCCGTGGCGCAGGTCCGGGAGCACCGCCCTGACCTGGTCTTCCTCTGCTCGCCGAACAACCCGACCGGGACGGCGCTGGATCCGGCGGTGCTGGACGCGGTGCTGGCCGAGGCGCCCGGCATGGTGGTGGTCGACGAGGCGTACGCGGAGTTCGCCCGGCCCGGCACGCCGACCGCGCTCGCCCTGCTGCCCGGCCAGCCGCGGCTGGTGGTGACCCGGACGATGAGCAAGGCGTTCGGTTTCGCCGGCGGACGGCTCGGTTACCTCGCCGCCGACCCGGCGGTGGTCGACGCGGTGCAGCTGGTCCGGTTGCCGTACCACCTGTCGGCGCTCACCCAGGCCGCCGCCCGGGCGGCGCTGGCCCACCGCGACACCCTGCTCGGCACCGTCCAGGCGATCAAGGAGCAGCGGGACGGGATCGTCTCCGGCCTGCGGGCCCGGGGCCGGACGGTGGCCGACAGCGACGCGAACTTCGTGCTCTTCGAGGTCGGCGCCGACCAGCGGACCGCCTGGCGGGCGCTGCTCGACCACGGTGTGCTGGTCCGGGATGTCGGCCTGGCCGGCTGGCTGCGGGTCACCGCCGGCACCCCGGAGGAGACCGACGCCTTCCTCGCCGCCCTGGACGCCTGGGCGGCCGCGCCGGCCGGATCCGGTGTGGGGGCCGGTGCCGGCGGTCCCGAATGACGCCGAGCCGGCCCGTCCTGTCATGCTGAAGCCGCGCAGTCGCGAACGAAAGGTCCTACCGTGAGCAGAACCGCCCGGGTCGAGCGGACCACGGCCGAGACCAAGGTCCTCGTCGAGCTGGACCTCGACGGCACCGGTAAGGCCGAGATCAACACGGGGGTCGGGTTCTACGACCACATGCTGAACCAGATCGCCCGGCACGGCGGCTTCGACCTGACCGTGCAGACCGTCGGCGACCTGGAGATCGACGCCCACCACACCGTCGAGGACACCGCGCTCGCCCTGGGGACCGCGTTCGACCAGGCGCTCGGCGACAAGGCCGGCATCCGGCGGTACGGTTCGGCCACCATCCCGATGGACGAGGTGCTGGTCCGGGCCGCGGTCGACCTCTCCGGCCGCCCGTACGTGGTGCACGACGAGCCGGCGCTGGCCCCGTACATCGGGCCGGTCTATCCGACCAGCATGACCCGGCACATCTGGGAGTCGTTCGGCCAGTCGGCCCGGCTCACCCTGCACGTCTCGGTGCTGCGGGCGGCCCGCCCGGGCGGCCACCCGGACGCGCACCACGTGGTGGAGGCACAGTTCAAGGCCGTCTCCCGGGCGCTGCGCGAGGCGGTGTCGATCGACGTACGCGCCGGTGGCGCGATTCCCAGCACCAAGGGGCTGCTCTGATGGGCGCCGTACTGCCGGTGCTGCTGTTCGCCCTGGGCGGGGTGCTGATCGGCGGGGCGTGGTCGATGCACCGCCAGGGCGCGTCCCGGGGCGCTCTCCTGCTGGTCGGCACGCTCGCGGTCCTCGCCACCGCCGGTGGGGTGCTGTGGCTGATCCCCGGGGGCACCTGATGGCTCCCGCGCCGAACGTCGTGGTGTTGGACTACGGCTCCGGCAACCTGCGCTCCGCACAGCGCGCGGTGGCCCGGGCCGGTGCCGAGGTCACCGTCACCGCCGACCTGGCCGCGGCCTCGGCCGCGGACGGTCTGGTGGTGCCCGGGGTGGGCGCCTTCGCCGCCTGCATGGCCGGGATCGAGGCACTACGGGCCGGTCCGGTGATCGCCGAACGGGTCGCGGCCGGCCGCCCGGTGCTGGGCATCTGCGTCGGCATGCAGATCCTCTTCGAGTACGGCGAGGAGCACGGCGTGGTCACCAAGGGGCTCGGGCTGCTGCCCGGCGCGGTGACCCGGCTCGCCGCCCGGCGGGTCCCGCACATGGGCTGGAACACCGTACGCACGCCGGCCGACTCGACGCTGTTCGCCGGACTGCCGACCGACTCGCGCTTCTACTTCGTCCACTCGTACGCCGCCACCGAACTGTCCGCCCTGACCGGGGCCGGGGCGCTGGTGACGACGGCCGAGCACGAGACCCGGTTCGTGGCGGCGGTGGAGCGGGGGCCGCTGTCGGCGGCGCAGTTCCACCCGGAGAAGTCCGCCGACACCGGCCGGGTACTGCTGACCAACTGGCTGGGGACCCTGTGAGCCGGGAACGGGCCCGCCGCCGGGCCGAACGGGAGGCCGAGGCCGAGCGGGCCCGGGCCAGACGGGCCCGGGTGGTGGCCCGGCGCCAGCGTCGTCGGGCGCTGCTGCGCCGCCTCACCCCGCGGCTGCCGGACCGGCGTACGGGTCGGCTGTACGCCCGGCGCAGCCGGGGCGAACGGGCCGGGGTGGTGGTCCTCGCCCTTATCGCGATCGGTGCCATCTGGCTTTTTGTCGACGACCTTGCGCTGCGGCTCGGCCTGATCATCCTGTTGCTGCTGGCCCTGCCGGCGATCGTGGTGATCGCGTTGGGCCGGCGCACCTGACCACCGGCCCGGCGGGGTGTCAGCCGCGGGTCCGGGCCACTGTTCCATCCGAGAAGAGGAGATCCCGTTGAGCCTCACCCTGCTCCCCGCCGTCGACGTGGCGGACGGTCAGGCGGTCCGCCTGGTCCAGGGCGCCGCCGGCAGTGAGACCAGCTACGGCGACCCGCTGGAGGCCGCGCTGGCCTGGCAGTCCGACGGTGCCACGTGGATCCATCTGGTCGACCTGGACGCGGCGTTCGGCCGGGGCTCGAACGCGGAACTGCTCGCCGAGGTGGTCGGCCGGCTCGACGTACGGGTGGAGCTCTCCGGCGGGATCCGGGACGACGAGTCGCTGCGGGCGGCGCTGGCCACCGGGGCGGCCCGGGTCAACATCGGCACCGCCGCGCTGGAGGACCCGCAGTGGTGCGACCGGGTCGCCGCCGAGTACGGCGACCGGGTGGCGATCGGGCTGGACGTGCGGGGCAGTACCCTCTCGGCGCGGGGCTGGACCCGGGACGGCGGTGACCTCTTCGAGGTGCTGGAACGGCTGGACAAGGCCGGTGCGGCCCGGTACGTGGTCACCGACATCACCAAGGACGGCATGATGCGCGGCCCCAACCTGGACCTGCTCCGGGACGTCTGCGCCCGTACCCCGGCCCCGGTGATCGCCTCGGGCGGCGTCTCCACCCTCGACGACCTGCGGGCGCTGGCCGGCCTGGAGTCGATCGGGGTGGAGGGCGTGATCGCCGGCAAGGCGCTCTACGCCGGGGCGTTCACCGTCGCCGAGGCGCTCGCCGTGCTGGCCGGGGCGGAGGCGTCGTGACCACCACCTCGCCGGACAGGTGCGACGCATGACGGTCGCGGTGCGGGTCATCCCCTGCCTGGACGTGGACGCCGGCCGGGTGGTCAAGGGCGTCAACTTCGTCGACCTGCGGGACGCCGGGGACCCGGTCGAGCTGGCCGCCGCGTACGACGAGGCCGGTGCGGACGAGCTCACCTTCCTCGACGTCACCGCCTCCTCGGACGACCGTGGCACCATGCTCGACGTGGTACGCCGCACCGCCGAGTCGGTCTTCATCCCGCTCACCGTCGGCGGTGGGGTACGACAGGTCGCGGACGTCGACCGGCTGCTGCGGGCCGGTGCGGACAAGGTGGGGGTGAACACCGCCGCGATCAACCGCCCCGAGCTGATCGCCGAGATCGCCGAGCGCTTCGGCCGGCAGGTCCTGGTGTTGTCGTTGGACGTCCGACGGTGCCCGGCCGGGGTGACCACCGACAGCGGCTTCGAGGTGACCACCCACGGCGGGCGGCGGGGCACCGGCCTCGACGCGGTCGGCTGGGCCGCCCGGGCGGCGGAGTTGGGCGCCGGCGAGATCCTGCTCAACTCGATGGACGCGGACGGCACCAAGGCCGGCTTCGACCTGGCGCTGATCGGGGCGGTGCGGCGGGTGGTCGACGTGCCGGTGGTGGCCAGTGGCGGGGCGGGTACGGTCGCGCACTTCCCGCCGGCGGTCGCGGCCGGTGCCGACGCGGTGCTGGCGGCCAGCGTCTTCCACTTCGGCGAGCTGCGGGTCGGCGAGGTCAAGGACGCGCTGCGGGCCGCCGGTCACCCGGTCCGCTGAGGTCGCCGTCGGTTCGTCGACCCGGCCTGCCGGCGTGGCGCCGCTGGCCCGTCCCCTGCCGGGATGGTGGTCACGGCCCGTTCTCCGGTGACCGGCGGGGCATCGGCAGGGTGAACCGGGCCGCGTACTCCTGCACCGCCGCGTGGTGTTCGTCCTCCTCGAGGATCCAGTCGTGGTCTCCGGGGGCGTGCCGGCGGGTCAGTACCCCGTGCACGGTCTCCACCGCGGTGCCGACCCCGCCGTGCGGCCTGGTCCGCCACAGCCGTTCGCCGGCCGTGGTGACCCGGAACCAGCCGTCGGAGACGGTGACCAGGCCGGCGCCGACCAGCCGTCGCACCGCGGCCTCGATCTCGTGTCGGGCCGGGATGGCCCGGTTGAGGTGTTCGGCGGTGGAGAGCACGTCGGCGAGGCGGACCCCCTCCGGACGTCGGGTGGTGCTCGACCGCCGGTGCCGGCCGGCACCGCCCGCGATCACCAACGAGACGAAAATCCAGGCGTCGGACCACCGCCATCCGTCATCCCCCATGGGAGAGATGATGCCGTGTGGTGCCGGTCGACGGGAAGGTCATCAGTCGTTCATTCTTCTCCGGTCAGTCCGATTCACTGTCCATTGCGGACGATCTGTGCCGACTCTGTGGCGCGGGGTCGTCGTGTCGCGCCGTGGTGTCAGACCGTTGCCGCGTCGACTTTCTCCGTGGTCGGCGGGGCGGCTCCCGGCGTGGTCGGCGGGGCGGCTTCCTGCGTGGTCGGCCGGGACCCGGCGACGTCCGTGGGCGGCACGGTGAACAGCGGGATGAACAGGTGCACCAGTGGTCCGATGCCGACCGCGTACACCACGGTGCCGATCCCCACTGTGCCGCCGAGCAGCCAGCCGGCGGCCAGCACGGTCACCTCGATCACCGTACGGACCACGCGGATCGAGTGGCGCGGGTGCCGGGCCACAAAACCGGTCATCAGGCCGTCGCGTGGCCCGGGGCCGAACCGGGCGCCGATGTAGAGGCCGGTCGCCACTCCGTTGAGCAGGACACCGGTGACGAGGAAACCGATCCGGGCGGGGAGCGGGGAGACGGTCGGCAGCAGCCACAGGGCGACGTCGACCGCCACCCCGATGACCAGGACGTTGCTGACCGTGCCGAGCCCCGGACGTTGCCGCAGCGGGATCCAGATCAGCAGGACCAGTACACCGACGACGATCGTGACGGTGCCGATGGAGGCGCCGACGAGTCGGGAGAGTCCCTGCTGGAAGGCGCTCCAGGGGTCCAGGCCGAGCGTCGACTCGATCATCAGCGCCATGCTCAGGCCGTAGAGCACCAGGCCGGCGTAGAGCTGTCCGAGCCGTCGGAGCAGTCGGTCGGGTCGGTTGCCAATCCGTGTCATGCATGCCACTCTGAGGGCCAATCTGGGAGGTATGAAGGACCAATCAAGGAGATGTGGTTATGACTGGACTGGTCCGTGGCCCCCATCTGGCTCGGATGCTCGGCCAGTGGCACTCCCTGCCCGGTCGGCGACGCGACCCCGACTACGCCGCGCTCGCCGGGGCGGTACGGGGACTGCTCGCCGACGGGCGGCTGCCGCTCGGCGTACGCCTGCCGGCCGAACGGGAACTGGCCGAGGCGCTGCGGGTCAGCCGTACCACGGTCACCGCCGCCTACCGGTCGCTGCGGGAGACCGGGCACCTGACCAGCCGGCGCGGCGCCGGCAGCTGGACCACCCTGCCAAATGGCCACCGGGTGGGCAGCACCGGCATGTTGACCCCGCTGGAGGACCTGGACGTGATCGACCTCGGCTGCGCGGCACTGCCCGCGCCGGTCGAGCTGGCCGACGCCGCCCGGGCCGCCGTCGAGGACCTGGCCTGCTACCTCGGCGGCGCCGGATACCACCCGACCGGCATCATCGAACTGCGTACGGCGGTCGCCGAGCACTACACCGGACGGGGCCTGCCGACCAGCCCCGAGCAGATCCTGGTCACCAACGGCGTGCAGCACGCCCTCGACCTGGTACTGCGACTCGCGCTGCCGCCCGGAGCCGGCGTACTCGTGGAGTCGCCGACCTATCCCAACGCGTTGGCCGCGCTGGCCGCCCGCCGAGCCCGGATCACCACCCACGGCCTGGACGCCGGGGGACCGGGCTGGGACGCCGACCTGCTGCTCGGCGGCCTGCGGCAGACCCGGCCCCGGCTGGCGTACCTGATCCCCGAGTTCCAGAATCCGACCGGTCACCTGATGCCCGCCGACCTGCGGGAGCGGGTGGTGGCCGCGGCCCAGGCCGCCGGCACCGACCTGGTCGTCGACGAGTCCTTCGTGGACCTCGCCCTGGACGGCGTCGAGGTGCCGCCGCCGACCGCCGTCTTCGACCGGCACTCGCGGGTGGTCACCATCGGCGGGATGAGCAAACCGTACTGGGGAGGTCTGCGGATCGGCTGGATCCGCGCCTCGGCGCCGCAGGTGCAGCGGCTGGCCGCCACCCGGGTCGGGGTCGACATGGCCGGCCCGGTGCTCGACCAGCTCGTCGCGGTACGCCTGCTCGCCGCCGCCGGGACCATCGTGCCGGCCCGGCGGGCGCAGCTGGCCGCCCAGCGAGACGCCCTGCTGGCCGTGCTCCGGGCCGAACTGCCGACCTGGCGGGTACGGCCCCCGCAGGGCGGGGTCACGCTCTGGGCCGAGCTGGACGGGCCGATCGCCAGCGCGTTGGCCCGGGCCGCCGAGGAGGTCGGGGTACGGATCGCTCCCGGACCGAGGTTCGGCCTGGACGGCACCATGGAACGGTTCCTCCGGCTGCCGTTCACGCTGCCGCCGGCCGACCTCACCGAGGCGGTACGCCGACTCGCCGCCGTTCGGTACGACCTCGACCGGGTCACCCGTCCACACTGGCGGGAGCCGGCGGTGATCGCCTGACCGCCGTGCCGGATCAGCGGCGGCCGTGCCGGATCAGCGGCGGCCGTGCCGGATCAGCGGCGGCCGGCGTCAGGCGTCGGTGCCGCCCGGTGCCGGCTGCCAGACCCAGTCCTGCCGGTCGTAGAGCCGGGTGAATCCCACCCGGAGCAGGTTCTCCAACGACTGGTGGCGTTCGCCCGCCGCGGGCCGGCCGGTCTGCACGACGAGTCGGCGGCAACCGGCCTCGGCGGCCGCTCGGGCCCGGGCGGCCGTCAGGGCCGACTGGGCGCCCCGGCCACGGTGGCTCTCCCGGGTGACCGCGCTGTTCAGCCCGCCGACCTCGCCGTTCAGGAACAGGTTGGCCGCGGCCACCATCTGATCGCCGTCCCAGGCCGCGAACGCCCGGAAGTCCGGCTGCCCGAGAGTGGCCCGGAACAGGGTGTCGAAGTGCTCGGGCATCTGGAACACGGTGTACAGCAGGCTTACCCACTGTGCGAAGTCGGCCGCTCCGACCGGTCCGATCCGCAGGTCGGTGCGGGCCGGTGCGATGTCGCCCACCGCGCAGCCGAGCTGCACCGTGAACGCGCCCGGGGTGAGCCCGTACGCGGCGCGGATCTCGTCCCAGTCCGGGGGAAGCAGGTCGGGGGCGATCTGGATCCGCGCCGACGGGCTGCCCTGGTCACGGTGGAACTCGATCACCTTGTCGAGCACGTCCCGGGTGACCGGCTCGGTCACCCCGAGCCCGAGGGTCTTGTTCCAGTAGCCGGCCATCGGATCGTTGCGGGTGACCCAGGTGAACGCCCCGCCGATGCGGGTGGTGCTGATGCCGAGGGCCTGCCGGGTGCGCTCCGGCGCCAGGGCCACCATCCGGTAGTTGCACTCGGCTTCGGCGGATTCGGCCAGGGCGGCGAGATTCTCTGCTGACATGGGTGGTTCCAGGGGGCGTCGAAGGGCCGGGGCGGCCCGGGCGGACTGTGCTGCCGTCGACAACCGACCGGGTGGCGGCCGGATCTGTGGGCGACGACGTCCGTCATGGAACCCGGTGATCCCTTTCCTGACCAGCCCGGGGAGGGGCAGGTGTGAGCAGGATCTACGTACCCGTGAGTAGCTGGTCGGGGGTCAGGCCGGGTAGCCGTCCCGGGCGATCAGGTCCAGGCGGGGCAGCCGCAGCCGGGCCGCTCGGGGTGCCGGCAGGGACGCCCAGACCACCTTGCCGTCGGTGCCCGGCAGCACCCCCCAGCCGGCGACCGACCGGGCCACCAGGTCCAGTCCGCGCCCGCGCAGCGCGGGCGGTGTCGCCGCATCCTCGGCTCCGTCGGGCGTGGTGGCGATCCGGGGTACGCCGTGGTGCCGGTCGGCGACCGCGATCCGAAGTCGTTGACGGTGGTGGGAGACGGTGACGTCGATCTCCGTACCGGCGTGCTCCACGGCGTTCGCCACCAGTTCGGAGACGACGAGCTGGGCGTCGTCGGTCACCTCGGACAGACGCCACCGGTCGCAGCAGTCCCGGACCAGGCGCCGGGCGGTGGCCGCCGCCTGCGCCGCCGGGGCGAGCCGCTGGTGGGCCCGCCGGACCCCCGGTGGCACCGGGTACGGCCGGAGTCGGCTGAGTGCCTCGGAGAGTCGTGGATAGAGCCGGACCCGGCGGGTCGGCAGTCGACGCAGCGCCCCGGTCAACGCCGACGCCGGGGCGCAGACCAGTACGGTGATGCCCCGTCGGCAGGACTGTCCGAGCATGACCAGGGCCGGCAGCACGGTCGGCAGCAGACCGTCCGGGGTGACCCGGGTGCAGTCCAGCGCCACGTAGGGCGGGTGGTGCGCGGTGCAGGCCTCGAACGCGCGCTGCAGGGTGTACACCTGGGCCAGACTCCACCGGCCGGCCATGGTGATCACCAAGGCGCCGGTTTCCACGTGTGCCGCCACCATGGTCGTCATCCTGGGAACCCCCTCGCCGCCCGCCCGGGCGACCACCGGCTCGTCGGTCGCTCGGATGCTGCCTCTGGTCTTACCCCGGCGAGCGGCGGACGATTCCGGGTCGGG
>NZ_JBDPLT010000041.1:0-71688 GCF_039871775.1 Plantactinospora sp. B5E13 | reverse complement strand
CTCGACCGTACGCGACTTGGCAAGAGACTCCAGCAGTTCCCGTTGACCGGTTTCGAGCACCAGCGGTGCGGCAGCACGCGTCACACGCACAGCCTACTAAACGGATAGCTATTTACGAAACAGAGCACTAGGTGCTCGATCCAGGCGGCGGCGTCGGGACGTCGTGCAGCGCGCGGGTCGACGCCAGCGATGGTGCACCATTCGATCCATGCGGCAAGGTCGCGCAGGTATGCGCGTTGAGTGTTGGGGGCATCAGCGTGTTCGCGCAGCCATCCGGCAGTGGCGGCGAGCACCTGCGTGTCGGCGCGGACGGTGGTGTCCGGGCCGAGGCCGGCGACACGGCGGCCGAGCGGTACCCACGGGGTCGCGGTAGTCACAGCCGGGACGATACGCCGACTGGCAGGAGGGGCGACAGGATAACCGTTCTTATCATGTGCTCATCGCCGCCCCTTGCCTCGTATCGACGATGGGTCTGTCCTGGCTGTTGTCGTCTGCCAGTTGATGTGAGGCACTGCCAGCGTGTCCGAGGCATGTCGCGGTTTCTGCCATTTAAGTTGAGGCACACCTTGATGGACTGCTTCAGCGAGAGCGGGTGGCGGTGCGCGCTGCGAGGGCGTTGGCTCCGGAGCGGCCGGCGATGAGTTCGAGCTGGTCTACATCGACACGGCTGGGGTTCGTCAGCGTGGGCCTCTGTCCTTGTGCTGGAGTGTTCCGTTCGAGCGTGCCGGTGCGGTACGCCAGTTCACGTCCCGCCGAGGTCAGCGCAGCTTTTCCGGGTTGTGGTTCTTCGCTACGAGCGGTGAGCATGTCGGGTTCGAATCTTGGCTGGAGCGTGACCGGCTGATGCTGCTGGACGCCGACCCGGATGTCGTCTCGGTTTCGTCGCAGCCGTTCTGGTTGTGCTGGCAGGACGAGGACGAACGGCCGGTACGGCATGCGCCGGACTACTTCGTCCGGCGGCGCGACGGAACCGCGGTGGTGATCGACGTCCGCGCCGACGACCGGATCGGACCCAAGGACGCGGCGAAGTTCGCGGCCACAGCGCGGGCCTGTGAGGCTGTCGGCTGGGGGTTTGAGCGGGTGGGCGCGCTGGATGCCGTGTTCGCGGCGAATCTGCGCTGGTTGTCGGGCTACCGGCACCGGCGGTATCACCAGCAGGTCCACGCTGATCATCTACGGCGGGTGTTCGCACGACCGGTCCCGCTGATGGAGGGCGCGAGCGCGGTCGGTGATCCGCTGGGAGTGCTGCCGGTGCTGTTCCACATGTTGTGGCTGCGGGAACTGCAGGCGGATCTGCGGTCGGCGGCGTTGAGCGAGACGTCGCTGGTGCGGGCGACGGGAGGGCTTCGATGACGGTGTCGCGGCCGCCGGTGCTGCGTATCGGTGACGAGGTTCGGCTCCGCGAGCAGGTGCACGTGGTGGATGGCCTGGCCGAGGGCCAGGTCCGGTTGCTCGACGTCGCCGGCGGCGCGGTGGTGATGCCGCTGAGCCGGTTGCTCACCGATCCGACGTTCAGGCTCGTTTCCGCAGTGCCTCCGGCGCCGTTGCCGCCGGCCGGCCTGCTGGATGGTCTGCCGGACGAGGCTGTCGAACAGGCTCGCCGGTGGGAGCGGCACATCGTGGAGGTGCTCACGGGTCGGCCCCCGGGCGCGGAGAAAGGCGCCCGGGGGCGGCCGGAGTTCGATCCGGAGACCCGCACGCTGCGGCAACGGGAGCTGGCCAAGGTCGCGGAGCTGGCCGGTCAGGGTGAGCAGGTCAGTTTCAAGACGTTGCAGCGGTTGCGGCGTGGGTACGAGCGTGAGGGTTTGTGGGCTCTGGTGGACCGCCGGTTCGCGCGGCTGTCGTCGCCGACCGGCGGGCCGATGAGCGGGTGATCGCGGCGATGGTGACCGCGATCGGGGAACAGACGCATCAGTCCACGGGCACGGCCACGCGGGTGCGGCGCCGCTCGCAGCAGATTCTCGCTGCTGAGTACGGTCCGGATGCGCCGCCGATGCCACCGGAGCGGACGTTTTACCGGCTGTTCGCGTCGCTGTCGGCCGGCAAGCACACCGTCGGATCGGCCCGGACCCGGCAGTCGGCGGCCAAGCGGCCGGACCGGCCGTTCGGGACGGTGACCGCGTTCCGGCCGGGTGAGTGGACGCAGATCGACTCCACGCCGTTGAACGTCCGGGTGGTGCTGGACACCGGTGAAACCGACCGGGTGGAACTGACTTGGCTGATCGATCTGGCGACGCGGACGATCCCGGCGGCGGTTCTGCGTCCTACGACGAAGGCCGCTGACGCGGCGGTGCTGTTGGCGAAGGCGATGACGCCGGAGCCGATGCGGCCCGGGTGGGTCGACGCGTTGCGGATGTCGAGGTCGGTGTTGCCGCACCGCCGGCTGACCGAACTGGACGAACGCCTTGAGCACGCTGCGGCCCGGCCGGTGATCGTTCCGGAGACGATTGTGTGTGATCACGGGAAGGCCTACATCTCGCGGACGTTCCAGAACGCGTGCCGGGCGATGGGGGGTTTCGATTCGGTGGACACGCTGTTCGCGCAGTATGTCGCCGGCTACTGTATGTCGGCTCCAGTGTCGAGCATCGGGGCCGACACGCTGAGAAGGACGCGGTCTGGTCGTTGGCCGAGTTGCAGGCGCTGCTGGACGAGTGGATCGTCGCGGTCTTTACCGACCGCAGGAGCTCGGATATCGGCTCTGAACTGCGACAACACATAGGATACATGTCCGCGATGGCGTTTCAACACCTGGCCTGGCCATCTCCGCGGACCTTGAAGACCGAACGTCTTCTCCAGCACGACGCTAACGTCGGTGGACTTCCTGTCCGCGAGTTGACGCCGGCCCCAGGCCAGTCGCAGAGCTAAGCCGTGAGAAATTGGATAGTCCGATCCGCATGTCGTCGCTATGGTCGCGTGGTGGCATACCAGCACCCGCTCGCCTACACATTGGGGCTGGAGGGCGTGGCGTTGCTGCGTGCCTTCGCCGGCGACTACGACCGGGACTTCATCGAAGCGCGTATCAGCGAGGTCCGGCGCCTTCTGGACAGCCCGTCGCTGAACGGTGACGGAGTCATTGCGGCGCAGGTCGACACCGTCGACGGCTACAAGGTGTGGTCGGCGACCTATGATCAACCAGGCAACGGGCTGTTCGAGATCGAAGAACCCATCGTGCACGAGATCCTCGGCTCCCTGCCACCTGGCGTCGCCTTGGACGCGGCTTGCGGCACCGGCCGATACACCGAGTACCTCGCCAAGCAGGGCCACCGGGTTATCGGCGTCGACAGTTCCCCGGAAATGCTGGCTCACGCTCGTACGCGCGTTCCGAACGCGGAATTGCGGCAGGGCGACTTGGATCAGCTTCCCCTGCCTGACGATCACGTCGATGTCGTCGTGTGTGCGTTGGCGCTGACCCATCTTCCCGATGTCGGGCCGGCGATCACCGAGTTCGCCCGGGTCCTGCGTCCTGGCGGCCATCTGGTGATCACGGACGTGCACCACGAGCTCGTGGCATTGGGGTCAGTGCCGCGCGTTCGTTCTGCCGACGGTGATCCTGGGCTGCTGCCTGCGTTCCGTCATCGGGCCAGTGACTATCTGCGCGTCGCCTTGCCATTGGGCCTGCAGCTACGGCGTTGTGAGGAGCCTCGGATGTCCGGCGACGCCAGCGAGGACATGCCCGGGGAGATCGCGACAGGACCGTGGGACGTCTGGCCTTGGTCGCTGCTGGGCATCGTCCCGGCGGCAGCCGGCGCCGCCTGGGACGGAACACCGAGCCAGATCATCTGGCACTTTCAACTGGCTCCGAGCGCAACCGCGGCTGCGGCCCCTCCTTCCATTGCAAGCTGAGCCGGTTCCTGACGCCGCTTCATATCGATGTCCGCGGCCAGTAGATACTCCCCATAGGCGGCCATTTACCGCCCCGCTGGTGGCCGGGGATCTCCCCGTCGATGGCCAGATACCTCCCCGCTGATCATGTCCAAGTGCTGGTCGGCGAGGGTCGACCGGTGAAACGCGGCAGGGAGATCGTGGAAATTTTGGAGGCGTACGACCTCACGGGTAGTTACCGTGCGGCGGCTGAGTTGGCCGGGTGTGATCACCACACGGTGGCCCGGTTTGTGAAGTTGCGGAATGAGGGCCGTAGTCCCGAGGAGCGGCTGCATCGGGCTCGGTCGATCGATGAGTTTATGGACAAGATCGAGGAGTTGGTGGCGCGGTCGGGTGGTCGTGTCCGGGCGGACGTGGTCCACCGGCGGATCACCGCGATGGGCTTCGCCGGGGGTGAGCGCACGACCCGGCGGGCGGTCGCGGCGGTGAAGCAGGCTTGGCAGGCGGGTCAGCGGCGGGTGTTCCGCCCGTGGATTCCGGAGCCCGGTCTGTGGATGCAGTTCGACTGGGGCGAGGGTCCTCGCATCGGCGACCGTCAATCCCCTGGAATCGTGGAGGACTCGGTTATGCGGCCTGGTTCTCCAGGAGGCGGGTCGTTGATCGTTCGTAGTCGATCGGTGAGCGTCCGTCGCAGACGGAGTGGCGGCGTCGGCGGTTGTAGAAGTCGGTGATCCAGGTGGCGATCTTCAGCCGGGCCTCGGTACGGGTGCGGAACTGGTGACGGTGGACGTACTCGACCTTGATGGTGGAGAAGGTGGCCTCGGCCACGGCGTTGTCGAAGCACGAGCCGACCCGGCCCATCGACTGGCGTACCTTCCAGCGGGCGCACGCCCGGGCGAAGTCGGCCGAGCAGTATTCGCTGCCCCGGTCGCTGTGAAAGATCACCCGCGGCGACGTCGCCGCCGCGGGTGACCGCGGCCATGTTCAACGCGGCGACGACCGGGCCGGCGTCGTGCCGGTCGCCCATGGCGTAGCCGAGGATGTGCCGGGAGTACAGGTCGATGACGGTGGCGAGGTAGAGCTTGCCCTCGCCGGTGGCGATCTCGGTCATGTCGCCGCACCAGGCCACGTCCGGCGCGGGCGCGGTGAACTGGCGCTTGACCAGGTCCGGGACGGCTGGCCGGTTGCCCTGCCGGGTCAGCCCACGCCGGCGTCGTTTCGCTCTGGCGACGAGGCCGACCTCGGCCATGAGCTGGGCGATTGTGTTGTCCGACACCCGCCATCCCTGCTCGCGTAACTCGTCGCCGACGCGTGGGCTGCCGTAGGTGCCGCCTGAGGCGTCGAAGACGCGCCGGACCGCGTCCGTCAGCCTGGTTCTACGGTCCTGGCGGGGTGTCGGCGGACGGTCCCGCCACTTGTAGAACCACGACTCGGACACCCCCAGGGCCCGGCAGGCCACCGCGTGCGGCACGTCGTGCTCGGTCCTCTGGGCAGCGACGAAGGCGGCCACGCTCACCGGCCCGTCGCTTCCTTGACCCACAGGACCACAGATCGCTTGAGAACTCACGCTCCATCGCCAGCTCAGCGTTCTCCCGCCGCAACCGCGCCAGCTCGGCCCGCTCGTCCTCGGCCAGCTGCCCGGCAGCGGCTTCGCCACGAACCACCCGATCCTGCTGCACCCAGTTGGCCAGGGTACCGCTGTTGATCCCCAGATCACGCGCTACCTGCGCGATCGACTTCCCGGTCTCACGCACGATCCGGACCGCCCCAGCGCGGAACTCCGGATCGAATCGGCGTCTCGTCTCAACCATGAACCTCTATCCCTCAAGCTCTGGCCTCCACGTTACGAGGGGAACCACAATGGGTGGGTGGCCCGCAACCCGGCCGCTGTGGTGAGGCGGCCCAAGGTCAAGGCCCACTCCACCACCGCCGGGCTCACTCGTCACGAAGTCGACCTGTTGCTCGCCCAGGCCGACACTGAAGTTGCCGACCGCGCCGAGCGCTGGGAGAAGGCGCCGACGCCGGCCCGGCGCGCCCGGTACCTGGCGGCGTTGCGCGACCGCGCGTTGCTACGGCTACTCGCTGATCTCGGGCTGCGCATCGGTGAGGCCCTCGACCGCGACATCAACGACCTAAGTAAGCCACAACGCGGGGCAACGGACGCTTAAGTTCCTCGGCAAGGGCGCTCAGGAGCGAGAGCGGCCGATGCCTACGCACACGCTGGAGGCGCTCCACGAGTATCTCGACGTCCGAGCGGCCACCACCCACAGCGCCATCGACGCGTTAAACGGCCCGCTGTTCGCCACTACTGGCGTTGACGGTCAGCCAGGCCGGCTCGCCGAGCCCAACGTCTTCGTCTGGCTGCGCAACCTCGCCAGAGCCGCTGGCGTTCCGTCGGCAGACCGGCTGTCACCGCATTCGCTGCGGCACGCGTTCGCCACCTCGGCCCGCGCCGAAGGAGTGCCGTTGGAGGACGTGCAGGATGCAATGGGCCACGCCGACCCCCGCACGACCCGCCGCTACGACCGCGATAGGTACAACCTCGACCGTGACCCCGCCCACATTCTCGGCCAGCGCCGAATATCCCGCAGGCTGATGCCAGCAGCGCCGACCGACATCAGCGAGGATGGCGCAGCGTAATGGAGTCGGACGAGAACGTAGTTGCGGATCATCGTCACCGACGGACGCGACCAAGACGACCGGCCCCATCCAGTGGCGGAGTACGACCGACCAGTTGGGATCCGGTATAGACAGCTGGCCAGTCCGTGAGATCACTGACGTTTGATGTCGTTTTCACTGACGTTCCAATGTCGTTCTACAGCCCGGGCGGGGGATCGGGAGTGAGCGCCAGGCCGACCGCTGGCGGTCGGTGTCAGTGGTCCGTCGTACGGCCGTAGCTGGCGCGGCCCTCGGCAACCTGGCGCGCCTGCCGCTCGCGCCACCGCTTCTGCGCCTCGGCGTTGCACTGTCGACAGGTCCTGCGATAGCGGCCGGTACGGGCGTCGACCTCGCGGTCGTGGCCGTTGCGGCACCGAGGATGCTGTCTCCGGCTACGGCAGTTGTCGGCGTGACCGATCTGCCGCAGGTGGGTCGGCTCGATGCAGTCCGGCACACCGCAGACCTGGTCGACCTCCAACCCGGGGTCGTAGTCGCCGACGAAGGCGACGTACGCGGCGATGTGCGCCCAGGCCCGACCCGCGACCTTCTGGTGCACTCCCCGCCGGCTGCCGTAGCCACGGATGACGAGGCAGCCGTCCTGGGTACGCGCCGAGCGCTCCAGCAGGTACGTCCGGAGTGTTTCCTCGGTGAAGTGGCGGGACAGGCCCCTGATCTGGGAGAGCACGTCGGGAGGATAGCGGGCGTCCGCGATGTTTCCGTGCTCGTCGCCGGTGTGATCCGCGTCGGCGTCCAGCCGGGCGTGGCTGGGTGTGCGATCCACCGCCGAGCTGGGAACCTTCTTTACATGCCGTCTTCCGAGATCGTGCCCCGCGGGTCGGGTGGTCTGGCGCTCATCGCCGCCGGGTCGGCCGACTTCACCGACGCCTGGTTGGACAACCGGCGGCTGTCCGACCACACCCGCGACGCGTACCGGCGGGACGTCGCCGACTGGCTGAACTGGTGCGCAGGCCGCGACCTGGACCCGCTACGGGCCACATTCCTCGACGTCAACGCGTACGCCCGGCAGTTGGAGGTGACGGTGGGGCGGCGCAGTGGTCGCCCGCTCACCCCGGCCACCGTCGCCCGCCGCCTCTCCGCCCTGTCCAGTTGGTACGACTTCCTGGTCAAACTGCGGGCGGTCGACGCCAATCCGGTGGCCGGCGCCGACCGGCCGCGGGTCGACCGGGACCATTCCGGCACCGTCGGGCTGACGCCGGAGGAGGTCGACGCGCTGGTGGCCGCGGCCGAGGCCGACACCGGGCCGACCGCCGCGCGGAACCGGGCCACCATCGCTCTGCTGGCCGACCTCGGGCTGCGGGTCGGCGAGCTGATCTCACTCGACCTGGTCGACCTCGGGGTCGAGCGGGGGCATCGAAGCATCCGCTTCGTCGGCAAGGGAGGCAAGGTCCGTCGTCGCGCCCTCGCCCCCGGCACCGCGTACGCGGTGGACGCCTGGCTGGCCGCCCGGGCCGCCAGCCAGGGGTTGACCGTGCCGGCGTTGACGGGTCCGCTGCTGGTCACCGCGACCGGTGCGCGGCTTGACCACAACGCGGTGTTCCGGCTGGTCCGACGACTCGCCCGGGCCGCCGGCATCCCCGCCTGGGCACGACTCTCCCCACACTCACTGCGACACGCCTTCGCCACCACCGCCCGCGCCGAAGGCGTACCACTCGAAGACGTCCAGGACGCGATGGGACACGCCGACCCCCGCACCACCCGCCGCTACGACCGCGACCGACACAACCTCGACCGCGACCCCTCCTACACCATCGCCGCCGCCCGCGCCCGCCGCCGCGGCTGACGGGACGCGGGTCGACGGTGTCCGCCTATCCGGCGGCGACCAGGGAGTCGTCCGGGCGGCGGGCGAGGAAGAAGTCCCGGACGTCGCCGGCGAGCAGGTCGGGCACCTCCATGGCGGCGAAGTGGCCGCCCCGGTCGAACTCCGACCAGTGCCTGATGTCGTACAGCCGCTCGGCGAGCGGCCGCACCGACTGCGTGATGTCGTGTGCGAAGACCGCCACGCCGACCGGTACCGGACACGGCAGGGGTCGCCCCCGTGGCACATCGTGGTGCAGCCGCGCCGAGGAGGCCGCGGTGGCGGTCAGCCAGTAGAGCGAGATGTTGGTGAGCATCCGGTCGTCGCTGACCGGTGTGGCGGGGTCGGTCCACTGCGCGAAGCGTTCGGCGATCCAGACCAGCTGGCCGACCGGCGAGTCGGTCAGCGCGTAGCCGATGGTCTGTGGGGTGAGGGCCTGCAGCGCCTGGTACGGCGGCCGGTTCGCCATCAGCTGCCTGACCTTGTCCAGCCGGGCTTCGTCCGTCGCGGACAGCTGGACGTCAGCGTCCGGGTCCGGCCGGGTCGGCAGGTAGTTGACGTGCACGCCGACGACCTGCTCGGGTGCCACCGCGCCGAGCGCCAGGGATATGCCCGCGCCGAAGTCGCCACCCTGGGCGCCGTAGCGCTCGTACCCGAGCCGGCGCATCAGCTCGGCCCAGGCGTGGGCGATCCGGACGGCGTCCCAGCCGCGTTCGTGGGTCGGGCCGGAGAAGCCGTAGCCCGGGATCGACGGGATCACCAGGTGGAAGTCGCGCGAGAGCGGCTCGATCACGTCGAGGAACTCCAGGAACGACCCGGGCCAGCCGTGGGTGAGGATCAGCGCGAGGGCGTCCGGGTTCGCGGACCGGACGTGGACGAAGTGGATGTTCTGGCCGTCGATCTCTGTGGTGAAGTGGGGGAGTCGGTTGAGTTCGGCTTCGTGTGCGCGCCAGTCGTAGCGTGTGCGCCAGTGTTCGGCCAGCTCCTTGAGCCGCGTGAGTGGGAAGCCGTAGTCCCATCCGGCGTCGGTGACCTCGTTCGGCCACCGGGTGCGGGTGAGTCGGTCGGTCAGGTCGTCGAGGTCGACCTGGGGGATGTCGATGCGGAACGGCTTGATCATGGTTGGACACTCCAGGGGCATTCGTTCGGACAGCAAACGTTAGTGACACTAACGTTTGCTGTCCGAACGATAACACAATCGTTGGAGCCACCAACAGTTCGTTAGGCTTGTCGCATGCAGAACCCGTCCGAGAAGACACCCGCCGGCTGGGAGAGCCTGCCCAGCTGGCTGCTCACCCAGACCGCCCAGCACGCGCACCGTCTGGTGGGCGACGCGTTCTCGGCGGTGCACGCCCGTGGCTACCACTACCGACTGCTGGCCACGCTGGAGACGTTCGGCCCGGCCAGCCAGGCCGCCCTGGGCCGCCGCAGCGGCATCCACGTCAGCGACATGGTCGCGACGATCAACGAACTCGCCGACCGCGGCCTGGTCGAGCGCGCCCCCGACCCCGCCGACCGGCGACGCAACATCATCTCCCTGACGGCGGCGGGGCGGCGGCAGCTGCGGCGCCTGGAGGAGCGGTTGGCCGAGTGCCAGGACGAACTGCTGGCACCGTTGTCCGCAGAGGAACGACAGCGGTTGACCGAACTGTTGTCCCGACTGTTGGACCACCACCGGCGGACCGGGACCCCCGAGGAGCCGTGGCGCTGACCGGGAACACCCGCGCGGGATCTGGATTCCCGGCCGTCTCCGGTCCAGTCAGGCTCGCCAGGGTTTCTCCCCCGACGCCGTACCGCAAGGGCTTGCCGGGGGGAGGGATCTCCGCTGCCGGACCGACCGGGGTGGGTCAGGACGGCGGCTGTTCGGCGGCGAGCATCACCCGGCGCAACAGGTCGGCGAGGGTCCGCCGTTCGGCGACGGTCAGCACGCCGAGCAGCCGCCCCTCCTCGTGTCCAAGGATGTCCATCGCGTCGAGCCAGGCGGCGTGTCCCTCGTCGGTGAGCTCGATGTCGACCCGGCGCCGGTCGGCGCTGGACGGCGTACGTCGGGCGTAGCCGCGGGTGACGAGCGCGTCGACTCTGGCGGTCACCGACGGCGGGGCGACGTTGAGGTCGTCGGCGAGCTGGGACGGCACCGCCCGGCCGTGTCGACCGGCCAGGGCGTGCAGGGTTTCGAACTCGTGCCGTTGCAGGTCGAAGTCGGCGAGTGCCTTCTCCTTGAACCGCCGCAGATGACGGGAGAGCAACTTCACTCGGGTCACCGCCCCCTCGACGTCCGGGTCGAGCGTGGGCAGTACCGGCAGCCAGCGGGCGACGTGGCTGTCGGTGCGGTCCTGGGGTTCCACGCCACGATCCTACGTCGATACGGAATTATTCGTTGACGAAAAGTTCGACGCCGAAGTAGTTTGCCAACGTGACCTTCTCGCTCCGACCACGGCCCTTCCACCTGCTCTTTCTCGGGCGTACCCTCTCGGCGCTCGGTGACGCCGTCGTGCCGGCCGCGCTCGCCCTCGCCGTACTCCGGGCCACCGGGTCCAGTTCCGCGCTCGCCTTGGTGCTCGGCTGCGCCCTGGTGCCGAAACTGCTGCTCCTGCCGCTCGGCGGCGTACTCGCCGACCGGTTCGACGCCCGCGCCGTCGCGATCGGCGCCGACCTGGCCCGGTGCCTGACCCAGGTTGTCGTCGGGGTCGAACTGCTCGGCGGCGAGCCGGCGCTGGCCACGATCGCCGCCGCCTCCGCGGTCGGCGGTGTCGCCGCGGCGTTCGCCATGCCGACCGCCGCGCCGTTGATCGCCGGAACGGTCGACGGGCCGCGGCGGCAGCGGGCGAACGCCGCGCTCGGGGCCGCCAGCGGCGCCGTCCGACTGGTCGGTCCCGCGTTGGCCGGCCTGGTGATCTGGGCGGCCGGCCCCGGCTGGGCGTTTGTCCTCGACGGGGCCACCTTCGCCGCCAGCGCCGCGCTGCTCGCGGTGACCCGGGTACGACGTACCCCGGTCGCCCCCCGGTCGCTCCTGGCCGACCTGCGCGAGGGTTGGACCGAGGTCCGGTCGCGCGACTGGTACTGGGCCAGCCTGGTCGCGCACGGCGTCTGGAACGGTGCCGCGGCGGTGCTGGTCACGCTCGGCCCGGCGATCGCCGTCGACCGGTTGGGCGGTGAGTTCGTCTGGGTGCTCGTCCTGCAGGCGGGTGCCGTGGGGCTGCTGGTCGGTTCGGTGCTCGCCGCCCGGGTCCGGTCGCGGCGGCCGGTGCTGGTGGCAAACCTGGGGCTGGCCACGTACGCGATGCCGCTGGTCCTGCTCGCCGCCGCCGCTCCCGGCTGGACCGTGGTCGTCGCCTACGGGGTCGCCCTGACCGCCCTCGGATTCCTCAACCCGCTGTGGGCGACGGTGGTCCAGACCGAGATCCCGCCGCACGTGCTGGCCCGGGTCAGCTCCTACGACTGGCTCTGCTCCCTGGCGGCGGCGCCGCTCGGCTACGCGCTCGCCCCGTTCGCCGCCGAGGCCTGGTCGACCGCGACCCCGCTCGTAATGGCCGCGGTCGCGGTGGCGGTGGCCTGTGTCGGCACCGCGGTGGTCCCCGGGGTCCGTCGGCTCGGCACCACTGCACCCGGGCCCGAGCCGGCCGCGACGCGGGCTCTCTCCGAGCCGGCCGGCGTACCCCGGTGACGGCACCACCCGTCCGGTTACGGCACCGACCGCCCGGCCACGCCGCCGAAGCCGGCCAGGGGACTCATTCGCCGGCTCCGGACGGGCGGTAGTGGCCGTACAGCGACCGCGCGGTGGCGGCGAAGACGTCCCGCAACTCCGGCGGAGACAGCACCTCCGCGTCGGCGCCGAGTTTGAGCAGCTCGACGTGGCCGTGCCGGACCGACTCGATCGGCACCACGGTCCGCAGCCAACCGTCGGCGTCGACCGGCCCGGCCGCCTCCCGGGCCCGACGCGACATCTCCGGCGGAAAGATGAACGGCATCCGGTCCAGCGCCTCGGCCCGCATCCGTACCACCGCCTCGGCCTGGTACACCCCCTCCTCGTAGCGCCGGCTCCAGCCCGCCCAGAAACCGGCCAGGTCGAAGTCGGCCGGCCGGTGGAACGTCTCGTCACGTACCTCCAGATCGAGCACGCTACCGACCCGGTAGGCCCGGACCTGGTCGACGGTTCCCGGGCCGGCCGGCGTAACCGGGTCGAGGTGTCGGGCCACCAGATACCAGCGGCCGGCCTTGAGGACCAGGCCCAGCGGACCGAGCCGGCGGGTCACCTCTCGGGGGGTCTTCCATCGGCGGTACCGGATCTCGACCACCCGTTCGGTCCAGACCGCGGTGGCGAGCGCGGCCAGGTGCGGCACCGGCTCGGCCCGGCGGAACCAGCCCGGGGCGTCCAGGTGGAACCGGTCCCGGATCCGGCCGGCCCGGTCACCGAGTTCCCCGGGCAGCGCGGCCCGCAGTTTCAGTTCGGCGGCGGTGACCAGCCCGCCGAGCCCGAGTTCGGCGGCCGGCCCCGGTATCCCGGTCAGGAACAGCGACTCCGCCTCGTCCGGGGTCAGCCCGGTCAGCCGCGTCCGGTAACCGTCGAGCAACTGGTAGCCACCGGCCGGTCCACGGTCGGCGTACACCGGGACACCCGCGGAGCCGAGCGACTCCACGTCCCGGTAGATCGTCCGCACCGACACCTCGAGCGCGGTGGCCAGTTCCTGGGCGGTCATCCGTCCCCGAGTCTGCAGGAGCAACAGCAGGGAAACCAGCCGGGCGGCGCGCACCGGGTCAACCTAACCCGGACGGCCGACGCCCGGGCCGCCGGCGGCGGCCCGGGCTGTTCCGGCTGTCGGGTCCGGGATTGGCCGGGCGCGCCTGCCGCACCGGCACCGGATCGGCTGGGAACCTTTCTCACGTGTCACGATCCGTCCCTGTTTCCACCCGCCGGTCGGCCGCCCCGCCGGCCCGTGGCGACGGTGCCGCCGACTTCACCGAGGCGTGGCTGCGTAACCGTCGGCTCTCCGAACACACCCGGGCGGCGTACCGGCGGGACATCGCCGGCTGGCTCGGCTGGTGCGCCGACCGGGAACTCGACCCGCTGGCCGCGGGTTTCCTGCACGTGAACGCGTACGCCCGCGACCTGGAGTCGAGCGCCGACCCGCGTACCGGCCGGCGGTTGACCCCGGCCACCGTCGCCCGCAAGCTCTCCGCGCTGTCGAGCTGGTACACGTTCCTGGGCCGGCTCGGCGCGGTGGAGGCGAATCCGGTCTCCGGTGCCGACCGGCCGCGGGTCGACCGGGACCACTCGGCCACCGTCGGCCTGACCTCGGAGGAGGTCGACGCCCTGCTCGCCGCCGCCGAGGCCGACACCGGACCGTACGCGGCCCGCAACCGGGCGGTGCTGGCCCTGCTCGCCGACCTCGGGCTGCGGGTCGGCGAACTGGTCTCGTTGGACCTGGCCGACCTCGGCCACGAACGGGGGCACCGCAGTGTGCGGTTCGTCGGCAAGGGCGGACGTGCGCGCCGCCGGGCGTTGACCCCCGGGTCGGCGTACGCGGTGGACGCCTACCTGGCGGCCCGGGCGGCGGCCGAGCGGCGTCCCGTCGAGCAGCTCGACGGGGCGCTGCTGGTCACCGCAAGCGGGAACCGGCTGGACCGACACGCGGTGTTCCGGCTGGTCCGACGACTCGCCCGGGCCGCCGGCATCCCCGCCTGGGCACGACTCTCCCCACACTCACTGCGACACGCCTTCGCCACCACCGCCCGCGCCGAAGGCGTACCACTCGAAGACGTCCAGGACGCGATGGGACACGCCGACCCCCGCACCACCCGCCGCTACGACCGCGACCGACACAACCTCGACCGCGACCCCTCCTACACCATCGCCGCCGCCCGCGCCCGCCGGCACGGCTGACCGGTCCCGGGACCGGCTGCCACGCGGGTGGCCGCCGCCGGTGCCGGGGCGGTTGTAGGGTCACCCGGATGACGCGACGACTTCTGGTCACCGGGGCCACCGGCTATCTGGGGCGGCGGGTGTACCAGCGGGCGACGGCGGCCGGCTGGTCGGTGGTCGGCACGTACCACGCCGGGCCGGCGGAGACCGGCGACGAACGGTGGGACGTCCGGGACCCGTCGGCGGTACGCCGGTTGATCGCCCGGATCCGTCCCGACGTGGTGGTGCACGCGGCGACCGGACGTGACCGCGACGACTGGCGTACGACGGCCGACGGTGCCGCCCACGTGGCGGTCGCCGCCGCGGCGGCGGGGACACGGCTGGTCCACGTCTCCAGCGACGCGGTCTTCTCCGGGCGGGACGTGCACTACGACGAGGAGGCGTTGCCGGATCCGGTCCACCGGTACGGGGCGGCGAAGGCCGCCGCCGAGACGGCGGTCCGGGCGGTGGCTCCGGACGCGGCGGTCGTCCGGACCTCCCTGGTGCTCGGCGACGGTCAGGGCGCGCACGAGCGGCTGACCCACGACCTGGTGTCCGGGCGGTTGTCCGGCGCCCTGTTCACCGACGAGATCCGCAAACCGGTGCACGTCGACGACCTCGCCGACGCGCTGCTGGAGTTGGCCGGCAACGGATACCGTGGCGTGCTGAACGTGGCCGGCCCGGACGTGGTCAGCCGCTACGATCTCGGGCTGCTGGTCGCGGCGCGCGACGGGCTTGATCCGGCTGCGGTGCCGGCGGCCCGTCTCGCCGACCTGGGTGTCCGTCGTCCGGGTGACGTCCGGTTGCGGCTGGAGCGGGCCACCGCGCTGCTGCGTACCCGGTTGCGGGGCGCCCGGGAGTTCCTGACGGCCGCCGGCGGCAGCCCCATCGCCCGGGCCCGTGGCTGAGCGGGTGGCCCGACGGCGGGCCCGGGCAGTGGTGGGTGACGGCGCCGGTCAGTCCTGCGACCGCAGACAGATGCAGAACGGGTGGCCGACCGGATCGGTCAGCACCCGCCACCGCTCACCGCCCGGCTGGAAGTCCGGCCGGGCGGCGCCCGCCTCGAGGCAGGCCGCCTCGGCCTTGTCCAGGTCGTCGACGTAGACGTCGACGTGGTAACGCTTGCCGGCCGTGGTGTCGGGCCAGGCCGGCGGCCGGTACCCCTCGACCAGGCCGAATCCGAGCGAGGAGTGTCCGTCGCTGATCATCGCGTACTCGTCCGCGCTGGCGGTTATCTCCCAGCCGAGCAGCCGGTGGTAGAACTCGGCGTGCGCGCGGGGGTCGGAGCTGTCGAAGTTGACCATGATGAGGTCGCCGATGCTGTTCGTCATACCGGTCAGCCTGCCCGGCGTACCTGACATCTCCTGTCAGGTACGCCGGGCGATTCAGCAGAGCAGGTCGAGTTCGTGGTGCGCGTCGGCGGCGATGTCACCGCCGCGCAGCCGCCGACGCGCCCAGAGCCGGGCGGCGACCTCCGCCGCCTCGTCGCCCCAGCTCGCCTGCTCGACCAGGAGCGCGGTGGTCAGCAGGTGCGCCATCCGCAGGGCGAGCCCCCGCGCCCCGGCGACCGCGCCGACCGCCTCCGGGGTCACCTCGGCGAGTGTGGCCCGCAACTCGGCCGTGCCGGTGGCGAGCG
The DNA here is from genome assembly GCF_039871775.1 of Plantactinospora sp. B5E13. Taxonomy (NCBI): domain Bacteria; kingdom Bacillati; phylum Actinomycetota; class Actinomycetes; order Micromonosporales; family Micromonosporaceae; genus Plantactinospora; species Plantactinospora sp. B5E13. The sequence continues at coordinate 55,857 of NZ_JBDPLT010000041.1, read as the reverse complement.
CGTCGGCCAGCCCCCGGTGCAGCCGCCGGGCCGCGTCGGTCGCCGCGTCGAGCCGGCCCAGCAGCGGCACCGCACCGTCGTCGCGGACCACCGCCCGCAGCACGTCCAGGGCGAGCACGTTGGTGGTGCCCTCCCAGATCGGCAGCACCTGGGCGTCCCGCAGCAGCCGGGGGATCCCGGTGTCCTCGACGTACCCGGCACCGCCGAAGCACTCGACGTACTCGCTGGCGGCCGCGACCGCCAGCCGGGCGGTGGCGAGTTTGGCCAGCGGTGCCACGATCCGCAGTTCGACCGCGGCCGCCGGGTCGGCCCCGACCTCGACCTGGCCGAGCAGCGTGAACGCGTGCCCGGCCAGCATGAACGCGCCGGCGGTGTCGACCGCGAGTTCGCCGAGCGTGGCCCGGTGCAGCGGTGCGTCGCCGAGTCGGCCACCGGCGACCTGACGGGCGTCGGCGTACGCCCGCGCGTACGCCAATCCCCGGCGCATCCCGGCGGCGGCCGCCGCCGCGTTGTGCAGCCGGGTCACCACGACCAGCGTCATCGCCCGGGCCAGACCCGGCTGGGCGGGATCACCCAGCGGCCAGGCGTACGCGTCCCGCAGGCCGATCTCCGCCGTCGGCAACGCGCGGGTACCCAGCTTGTCCTTCAGTCGGTGCAGGGTGACCCCGGGGGCCGGGGCGGCCGGATCCGCACCCGGCCCGGCGAGCGGCGAGTCGGCGGCGTAGCGCGGCACCAGGAACGGAACGAGGACGCGGCTGCCGGCGCCGGCGCCCTCCGGTCGGGCCAGCGCGACCGCCAGGGTCGAGTCGGCCGCCGAGCAGAACCACTTCTCGCCGGTCAGCCGCCACGAGCCGTCGTCGGCAGCCCGGGCGACGGTGTTCGACCGGGCCAGGTCGGAGCCACCCTGGGACTCGGTCATCCACTGCCCGCTGAACGCCACCCGGGCCGGGTCGGTGCTGGTCAGCCGGGGCAGCCAGACGTCGCGGACCGTCGGATCGACCTCGGGGCGGGCCAGCAGCGCGGCGGCGCCGTCGCTCATCGCCACCGGGCAGGAGAAGGTCGCCGACTCCGGCCCGTACAGGTGCAGCAGCGCGTGCTGGACGACCCGGGCCGCCGCACCCCAGGTGGCCCGGGCCTCCGGCTGGTAGGGCAGGGCGACGACGGCGTGCCGGGCCGCCGCGTCGCGCTGCGCCCGCCAGCCGGCCGACGTCTCGATCCGGTCGACCCGGGCTCCCCAGCCGTCGTAGCGGACCAGGGTCGGCGGATGCGTCTCGGCGTCCAGGTGCGCGGCCCGCAACGGGCCGGTGACGTCGGTGGCGAGCGCGGCCAGCCGGGACGCGGCGGCGGTGTGTCCATCGACGCCGAGCCGCCGGTCGAGCCAGGAACGCAGGAGTCGGTCGCCGAAGTACGGGTCGGGCGGGGCCGGCACCGTCTGGACGTAGCGCACCATCGCTGGCTCCTCGGGTTTCGCGGGGACACCGGGGTGCCGGGCCCCGGGTGGGTCGGGGTGGTCCCGACGCTAGACCACCAACCGGTCGCGGAGAGCGTCACGTTGATCACCGATCGACAACAAGGCTGGCGGTTCGCTGCGCCGTACCGGACCGCTGTCTACCGTCGGTGCCATGGGGAACGAGCCGTTGTGGCGTCGTCCGGGTCGGCGGCCGAGTCGGACCCGGGGCCTGTTGGCGCTGGTCGCCGCCGGTCTCTTTCTCTGCTGTGTCGGGGCGGGCGGGTTGGGCGCCTGGAACTTCCAGCACCTGCGGCAGTCCTCGTCGGCGGCCCAGCAGGAGGCGGAGGCGTTCCTCGACGAGGTCGTCGGCGGCGACCCGGACGGCGCCTACGACCGGCTCTGCGGAGACACCCGCGCACGGTGGAGCCGGGAGGAGTTCGTCCGGCGGCTCGCCGTGCCCCCGACGATCACCCGGTACGACATCGACGACGTCTCGGTCTCGACCGACCAGGGACAGTCGCGGGCGACAGTGGCGGCGAAGCTGACCCGTCGGTCCGGCGCGGTGGACCGACGAGAGATCCCGATGGTCCGCGACGGTGACCGGTGGCGGGTCTGCGGCGACCCGTTCTGACCGCCGGCCACCACGCCCGAGACCGACCCGATCAGGCGCGGCGCCGTCACGGACCGGTGGCCGCCGCGCGATCCGGCTGGGTCAGCGCCCCCGGCCCAGGTCGCCGCTGCGGTAGTGCTGCCGGCAGAGCACCTGGTAGCGCACCTCGGCCTCGTCGACGGTGTCTCCGATCAGGACCTGCTCGCCCTCCCGGGTCACCGCCCCGCCGACCACCCGGGCGTTGAGCAGCCCCTGCCGGCCGCACCAGCAGAGCACCTCGACCTGGATCCGGGTCACCTCGTCGGCGAGTTCGAACAGCCGCTGCGCGGCCGGGAACAGGCAGGACCGGAAGTCGGTGGCCAGACCGAACGCGAAGACGTCGATGTCGTAGCAGTCGACCAGTTCCGCCATCTGCTCGACGTGCCGCACCGTGTAGAAGCACGCCTCGTCGCAGATCAGGTAGTCGATCCGGTCACCGTCGGCGAGCCGGGAGCGGACGAGTGCGCACAGGTCGAGGTCGTCGGTGACCTCGATCGCCTCGTGCGCCAGCCCGATCCGGGTGGTGATCTGCGGGCCGAGTGACCGGTCGATACGGGTCAGCACCAGCCCCCGCCGGCCCTGCCGGGCGTGGTTGTAGTTCATCTGCAGGGCCATCGTCGACTTGCCGCAGTCCATCGGGCCCCAGAAGAACTTCAACGCGGCGCCGTGCCGCAGCCGACCGTCCCCGGCCACGGCGCAGACGGAGGAGAGCATGGACCCGGCGGCGGGCTCGGGGTGGCGGGCACGGCTGTCGTCGGTCACGGTCCGGGAGCCTAGGACAACCGGCGGTTCCCGTTCGAACCGCCGTGCCGATGATCACGCTCGGCCGGATCGGTCACCGTCGGCGACGAGCCCAGTGTCGTCCGACGGTCCAGCCCAGCAGTCGCCGACCGGCGCCGCCGGTGCCGTCCGGGGCGAACTCGCCACCGGCGGCGACGTAGCCGAGCCCGGCCAGCACCGGGGTGAGCAGGTTCCGGGCCGGCTCCGGCGCCGCCCGCAGGTCCTCCCACAGCCCGTCGACCACCGTCCGTGGGTCGTCGCCGCCGGGCAGGCTGAGGTAGCAGACCAGCTGACGCCAGGCGTACCCGATGTTCTTGATCATGGGTAGCGGGCGGGGGTTGCCGGGCAGCCGGCCGGCCAGGACCAGGACCTGGGCGAACGTCCGCCGGGCCAGCGTCGACCAGCCGTCGGCCGGACGTACGCCGACCCGGTGGGCCAGCGTGGCGAGGTTCTGCGTGGTCAGGATCTGTGCCTGTTCGATCACCGTCCCGTTCGCCGCCACCGACCGGCGGCGGCCGTCGACGGCGGCCCGCTCCCGGCAGAGGGTGTCGAAGGCGACCGACGTCGCGGTCCCGCCACCGCCCCGGCCCGGCGACGGGTCCGGGATCCGCAGTACGGCGGCGTAGTCGATGCCGTAGTAGCGGGCGTAGAGGCTGCCGTCGAGGTGTTCGGCGGCGATCTTCGCAGCGCGGAGGAACTTGGTGGAGAAGCGGCCCTCGAAGATGTCCGCGGCCAACTCCTCGACCCAGGGCAGCGGCACCCCGGCCTCCCGGCTGAGCGCGTCCAACTCCCGCAGCAGCGGATTCGGCAGGATCGTGGCGGGGAAGCCGGTCAGCGCGAATTCGCCGAGACGGCGCAGGGTCGCCCAGGCGTCGGAGCGGGCCTCGTCCGTCGTGTCCCGGTGCGCGGTGACCGCCCGGACCCACGGCAGTTCGGTCAGCCGAACCTGGTGTTCGAGGTTGAGCAGCAGCAGCGAGCGGCGGGCCCGGAACGCCAGGTAGTTCGCCGCCATCAGGGACCGCAGCGCCGGGTCGGGGTAGGCGCCGGCGGTGGCCGCGACGGCGATCCGGGGCACCAGGCTGGCCAGCACCTCGGCCGAGGGGACCACGCCGGCCGCGACCAGGTCCGGCACCGTCGCGGCGAGGGCCCGCCGGACGGTCCGGCTGACCGGCTCCGGCACCGGGGTTCCGGCGGGGATCCCCGCAGCGGCCGCCTCAGCGGCGTCGACCGGGCGCAGCACCGGTCCGAGGGCGCGGATCCCGGTCCGCTGCGGCAGGTCGGCGAGCCGGTCGGCGACCACCTGGGCCACCGTGTGGTGCCCGGGGACAGCGGCCTGTCCGGCCTGCCGCTCGCGGAGCCGGGTGTGTGCCGCCGAGCCCGGCTCGCCGCGCCGACGCAGCATCGAGTCGACGGCGTGCTGCAGCAGACCCCGGGTACGCGGGGTGAGGTCGCCTGCGCCGGTCACCTCGGCGAGCGCGGTCCGGAGGATCGCGAGGTTCTCCTTCGGCCGGCGGTGCTTGCCGCAGTACGGGTGGGCGGCGGCGAGGACCCGGTAGCGGTCGAGCAGGGCGCGGGCCCGGGCCAGCCACCGCGGGTCGTACTCGGCGCCGACCCGACCGTCGCGGCGGGTCTGGAGCCACAGCGTCAGCAGGTCGTCGGCGAACGGGTTCCAGACCGTCAGCGCCTCCCGCATCGCCTCGATCCGGGGATCGGGTCCGCGGCCGGCGAGGCTGGAGCGGATCTCGCCGGTGGTGGCCCGCCAGACGATCTCGGGGTCGGGTGCCGGGGTGTCGTCCGGGGCGGGGGCGAACCGCAGCCGGTGGGCGTACGGCGCGATCTCGCGCAACAGTTCCAGCGCGGCGTCCTCGTCGCCGGCACGCAGCAACCACACCAGCACCGGCAGCGCCGCCTCCTCCGGCACCTCCACCCGGTAGCGGCCGGAGTCCAGCAGCGCGTCGAGCTCGGCGAGTCCCGCCTCGCCGAGATGGTGGGCGAAGAGGTCGGCCCGCCGCTCCGGCAGGTGGAACCGCCGCGCCAGGTCGACCTCGTCCGGGCGCAGCGGTCCGCCGGCCAGGGCCTTGCCGGTCGCGAACCCGCCGTGCACCACCTGCGGGGTCACCCAGGCGGGCAGCCCGGCGACCGGGGTGCGGGAGCCGATCCGCAGCCGCCCGCTGGTCATCCCGGTCAGCACCCGCACCCAGTCCCGTACCCGCCGCCCGGCGCGCTGTCGGGTGTCCGGGTCGGGGTGCCCGGCGGCGGTGCCGAGGGCGCGGGCGAGTTCGCCGAGCGGGTAGCCGGCGCCGACCACGGTGTGGTCGGGCCGCACTGCCTCAGGTGCCTGCTTATTCTCCATCGCCAGCGTGGCGGGCTCCGCCCCCGCGCCCTCCGGGTCCCGAGCCCGGTGCTCTGCTGTCTGAGCTACACGCTGTCCCGGCACACCACCGGTGTGTCCCCTGTGGACCGGCTGGTCGTCGGGGTGGCGCCGACGCTACCGTGCCGGGCCGGGCCGGCGGCAGCGGTTTTCCGGCGGCGCCGACCGGCTACAGCCGTTCCGGCGGTACGTTGCCGGCGGCGACGATCGCCCGGCGGATCGGTACCGCGAGCAGCAGCACGAACCCGACGACGAAGAACGTCAGCAGCGAGATGATCGCCACCCGGTAGCTTTCGGTCATCCCGTAGGCGAGGCCGAACAGCAGCGGCCCGAGCCAGCTGGTGCCCTTGTCGGAGATCTCGTAGATGCCGAAGTACTCGGCCTCCTTGCCCTTCGGGATCAGCTGGCTGAACAGCGAGCGGCTCAGCGCCTGACTGCCGCCGAGCACGATGCCGATGCCACCGCCGAGCAGGACGAACGGCAGCGCCTGGTTGGCCGGCAGCCGGAACGCGACCGCCAGCACCACCGTCCAGAGCACCAGGCTGGTCAGGATCGTCTTCCAGGCGCCGATCCGCTTCGCCAGGGCGCCCATCCCGAGCGCCCCGAAGAAGGCGAGGAACTGCACCATCAGGATGGTCGGCACCAGCACGTCGTCGGAGAGGTTCAGCTCCTCGGTGCCGTAGGTCGCGGACAGCGAGATCACCGTCTGGATGCCGTCGTTGTAGACCAGGTACGCGACCAGGAAGAACAACGTCAACGGGTACGCCTTCAGCTCCCGCAGCGTCTGCCAGAGCTGCCGGAACCCGTCGATCAGCAGCGGTCCCTGCGCCGGCCCGGCGGTCGGTGGCCGGTTGCGCAGCCGGAGCAGCGGGATGGTGGTGAACGCCGCCCACCAGACGCCCGCCGAGACGATGCTGTACCGGGCCACCTCTCCGGTGTCCAGCCCGAGCGAGTCCTTGAACAGCACCCCCGCCACGTTGAGCGCCAGCAGGGTGCCGCCGCCGATGTAGCCGATCGCCCAGCCGACGCTGGAGACACTGTCGCGTTGCTCCGGGCCGGCGATCTGCGGCAGGAACGAGTGGTAGACGACGATGCTCGCCCCGTAGGCGATGTTCGCGACCAGGAACAGGCCGGCGCCGAGCAGATACCGGTCGCCGGTCAGGAACAGCAGCCCGATGGTGGCCGCCGACCCGACGTACGCGAACAGCGCCAGCATCTCCTTCTTGCGCGGCGACCGGTCGGCGACCGCACCGACCACCGGCAGGACGAAGACGGTGAGGAAGACCGACAGCGACACCATGTACGGGAACAGCGAACCGGGGGCGATGTCGATGCCGAGCAGGCTGATCCGCTGTCCCCGGCACGGGTCGTCGGAGGCGCAGCCGGCGGCGGTTTTCGCGATCGAGGTCAGGTACGGGCCGAGGAAGACGGTGATGACCGTGGTCTGGAACGCCGAGTTCGCCCAGTCGTAGAAGTACCAGCCGACCCGCTCGCGGCGGTCGCTGGTCGGCGCGGTCTCCGCCGGCGCGGGAAGGGTCTCGGCCATGGTCGGTCCTTCGGCAGGGGGGTCAGGCGGTCCGGTCCGGGCCGACCTGGCGGTCGGTGGGCCAGAGGCCGCGGCTGGCGTACGTCTCGCGCAGAACGTCGACGTGATCGGTCATGATGCCATCCACACCCAGATCCAGTAAGTCGTGCATCTGGGTGGGTTCGTCGATGGTCCAGACGTGCACCTGCAGGCCGAGCCGGTGCACGTACCCGACGAACCGCCGGTCGACCACCGGCACCCCCCGGTAGCGGACCGGGACCTGGGCGGCGACCACCGACGGCGGCAGGACCAGACGCCGGCCGGCCAGCGACGCCAGCCGCAGCCGGGCCACCCCTCGCAGCCCGAGCGAGGTCGCGACCGTCGGCCCGGCGGCCCGACGCAGCCGGGTCAGCCGGGCGTCGCTGAACGAGGCGAGCAGCACCCGGTCGGCGGCGCCGGCCCGCTCGACGGCCCGGACCGTGGCGTCGACCGCGTCGTCGGCTTTCACGTCGACGTTGAACCGCACCTGTGGCCAGGCGCCGAGGACGTCGTCGAGCCGGGGGACCGCGGCGGCACCGCCGACCCGGATGGCCCGCAGGTCGGCCCAGCGCAGGGCGGCGATCCGTCCCGGTTCACCGGTCATCCGCTCCAGCGTCGGGTCGTGGAACACCACCGGCACCCCGTCGGCGGTGGCGTGCACGTCGGTCTCCACGTACCGGTAGCCGAGCCCGACCGCCCGGGCGAACGCCTCGGCGGTGTTCTCGTCACCCCGGGCCGCCCCGCCGCGGTGCGCGAAGGCCAGCGGGGTCGGCGCGTCCAGGTACCCGAAGTTGTGGATCATTCCGCGAGTATGGCCGGCCGGGTTGACCACCGGGTGGCCGGTGGGCGGCCGACGGTGAACGTTCGACCGGGCCGGGGCGGCGGGACAGTATGGTGTCGGCCATGCGGCTGCTCGCCATCGACTTCGGCACCTCGAACACGGTCGCGGCGGTACGCGGCGGCGACGGTCGACCCCGGCCGCTGCTCTTCGACGGCACACCGCTGCTGCCGTCCGGGGTCTGCCTCGACCGGACCGGCGCCCCGCTGACCGGCCGGGACGCCGAACGGGCGGCCCGGCTGGACCCGGCCCGCTACGAGCCGCACCCGAAACGCCGGATCGACGACGGGACGGTGCTGCTCGGCGACCGGGAGGTGGCGGTGGTCGCGCTGGTCGCCGCGGTGCTGCGCCGGGTCGCGGTCGAGGCGGGTCGGCAGCTCGGCGGCGTCGACGAGGTGCGGCTCACCCATCCGGCCGGGTGGGGGGAGCGTCGCCGGTCGGTGCTGGTGGCGGCGGCCGGTGACGCCGGCCTGCCGACCCCGACGCTGCTCGCCGAACCGGTCGCGGCGGCCGCCTACTACGTCACGGCGCTCGGCGCCGCGCTGCCACCGGGCCGGGCCCTCGCCGTCTACGACCTGGGCGGCGGCACCCTCGACCTGACCGTGGTCCGCCGCACCCCGGACGGCTTCGAGGTGCTGGCCGAGGCCGGTGACGCCCAGTTCGGTGGGCTCGACGTCGACCAGGCGCTGGTCGAGCAGCTCGGCCGGGCCCACGCCGGAGACCGGACCGGGCTGTGGCGCGGCCTGCTCACCCCGGCCGACGTCGAGGGCCGCCGCCGGCGGAGCCTGCTGTACGACGAGGCCCGGGCGGCGAAGGAACTGCTGTCCCGGGCGGCGAGTGCCGAACTGCACCTGCCCGGGTTGGACGTCCGGGCGCACGTCACCCGGGAGGAGTTGGAGTCGCTGGCCGAGCCGCTGCTCGCGCCGACGGTCGACGGGCTTGCCCGGGTGGTCCGCGGGGCCGGTCTGGCGCCCCGGGAGCTGGGCGGCATCTTCCTGGTCGGCGGGTCGAGCCGGATTCCGCTGGTGGCCCGGCTGATCCACGCCCGGCTCGGGGTCGCGCCGACCGCCCTGGAGCAACCGGAGACGGTGGTCGCCGAGGGGGCGCTGGCCGATCCGCCGCCGTCGACCGTGACGACGACGTCCACACTGTCGTCCGGGTCGACGGTTCCGGCCGGGTCGCGGCCGTCGACCGGGACCGGGACGGTGGTGTCGTCCGGGACCGGGACACCGTCCGGGGTGGTGACCGCGCCGGTGTTCACGACGGCTGCCGGTACGGCACCGGCCGGCCGGTTCTGGCACGGTGCCAGCGGTGCGCGCTGGACCGGTGTGCTGGCCACACTGGTGGTGGTCGCGCTGGTAGTGCTGGTGGCGGTGGCCGGCGCCGACTGAAACCCGGGCCGGCCACCGCCGACCCGACTCAGGCGGGCGACTCGGTACGGTCACCGGCCCACTGGGTGTGGAAGCTGCCCTCGTCGTCGACCCGACGGTAGGTGTGGGCGCCGAAGTTGTCCCGCAGTCCCTGGATCAGCGCGGCGGGCAGCCGGTCGCGGCGCAGCCCGTCGAAGTAGGCGAGCGAGGAGGCGAAGGCGGGGGCGGGCACCCCGGCCTGCGCCGCGTAGCCGACGATCCGCCGCCAGCTGGCGATGCTCTGCGCGACCCCGTCGGCGAAGTACGGCGCCACCAGCAGCGTCGGCAGCTTCGGGTCGCTGTCGTACGCCTCGCGGATCCGGTTGAGGAACCGGGCCCGGATGATGCAGCCGCCGCGCCAGATGGTCGCCAGGGTGGCCGGGTCGACGCCCCAGCCGTACTCCTCGCTGCCGGCGCGGATCTGGTCGAAGCCCTGCGCGTAGGCGACGATCTTGGAGGCGTAGAGGGCCCGCCGGACGTCCTCGACGAAGGCGTCCCGGTCGACGTCGCCGGCCGGGGTCACCCCGGTCGTGTCGGCGAAGGTACGCCGGGCCGCCGACCGCTGCTCGGGGTGCCCGGACAGCGAGCGGGCGAAGGTCGCCTCGGCGATGCCGGTGATCGGCACCCCGAGGTCGAGGGCGCTCTGCACCGTCCACCGGCCGGTACCCTTCTGCTCGGCCTGGTCCTCGACGACGTCGACGAAGGCGGTGCCGGTCCGGGCGTCGACGTGCCGCAGCACGTCGGCGGTGATCTCGATGAGGAACGACTCCAGGTCGCCGGTGTTCCACTCGGCGAAGATGTCGCCGATCTCGGCCGGGGTCGCACCGAGCCGTTCCCGCAGCAGGTCGTACGCCTCGGCGATGAGCTGCATGTCGGCGTACTCGATGCCGTTGTGCACCATCTTGACGAAGTGGCCGGCGCCGCCGGGCCCGATGTGCGCGCAGCAGGGTACGCCGTCGACCTGGGCGGCGATCGACTCGAAGATCGGACCGAGCTTGCGGTACGCCTCCTCCGATCCGCCGGGCATGATGCTCGGCCCGAGCAGGGCGCCCTCCTCGCCGCCGGAGACGCCGGTGCCGACGAAGTGCAGGCCGCGTTCCCGCAGCGCGGTCTCCCGCCGCTGGGTGTCGGCGAAGTGGGCGTTGCCGCAGTCGATGACGATGTCGCCGGGTTCCAGCAGCGGCACCAGTTCGTCGATGACCGCGTCGGTGGGAGCGCCCGCCTTGACCATGACGATGACCGCCCGGGGCCGCTCCAGCGACGCGACGAAGTCGGCCAGCGACTCGCTCGGCACGAATGTTCCCTCGTCGCCGTGTTCGGCGACCAGGCTGCGGGTGCGTTCCGGTGACCGGTTGTGCACCGCGACCCGGTGTCCGTGCCGGGCGAGGTTACGGGCCAGGTTGCGACCCATGACCGCGAGACCGGTCACACCGATCTGCGCGGTCGCCTCCGGACGGTTGGCCGTCGTCTGCTCTGTCATGTGTGTCGCGGCGCCCGACCGTCACGGCCGGGTGGACGCCGCTTCCCCCTTCCGGGAATCGTCGTGCCGGGGCCGTCGGGGCCGGCCGTTCTCCAGTATCCGCACCGACTTCGGATGAATCGGGCGAACCACGTCGTAAGTAAGATCACCACCTGTGTTGCCGGCGTCCGGGCCGGCCCGGCCCCTCACCGGTCCTCGGGCTGCTGCCAGAACCGGGCCAGGCTGCTCGTCGCCGGATCCTCCGAGGCCGCCAACGCCGACCACGGGTCACCGTCGACCGGCAGGCCCTCCGCCGCGTAGGCGGCGAGCTCGTCCGGTGCCGGCCCGGATTCCGCCGTCGGCTCCGGCGCCGGTACGTCCTCCGGCCGCCCCAGCAGCTCCGGATCGGTCCACGGGAAACCGTCGACCGGCTCCGGCGGCGGGATGTCCGCCGGCCAGCCGACCAGGGTCTCGTCGACGACCGGCCAGGCCGCCGGGTCGCCGTACGGGCCGAGGTCCGGGTCGGCGCCGACCGGCGGACCAACCAACGGGTCGCCGCCCACCGGCTCGATCGACGACGGGTCGCCGTCCGGCTGCTCGGCCGGACCGAATCCTGCCTCGGCGTACGCATCCACGGAGCCGAAACCGGTCTCGGCGTACGGGTCGGCACCGGCCGGAGGGTTCGCCGCGCCGAACCCGTCCACCGGCTCGGCCGGCTCGAACCCGTCCGCCGGACCGTCAGCGTCGAACCCGTCCGCCGCGTGGAAACCGTCGTCGTGCTGGTCGAAGCCGTCGACGGTGTGGTCGTCGGGGTCGTCGAAGTCCGGCTGGTCCGACGGCCAACCGCCCCAGTGGTCCGTCATCCGCCCGTTCCCCTCGTCTCGGTCGCCGGTGCCGGGGCGAGCGTCCGGGCCCGCTGCAGCACCTCGTCGACCTGCTTGATCCGGGCCCGTACCGCGTCCCGCTCCGCCTGGGTCGCGGCCCGGCGCCGGGCCCGACCGGCCTGGTCCTCGGCCGCCGCCGCGTCGATCTCGGCGATCCGGGCGTCGAGTTGACGCAGCCGCCGCTCGATCGCGTCGTCGAGGGCGAGCGTCAGCGCGTACTGCAGGTCGGTGAACCGGTGGGTGATCTCGTCCGACAGCGCCGCCCGGGCGTCCGCGACCACCTCGCGCAGCCACATCCGGGCCTGCTGGCGGTCACTGGTCACCCGCCGCCGGTAGAGGATGAACCCACCGGCGGCCAGCCCCAGCCCGAGCCCGGCGAACGGGACCAGCAGACTGCCGCCGACCAGCGCGCCGGCGCCGAGCGCGGAGGCACCCGCCATCGCGCCCCGACCGGCCATGAACGCCATTCCGCCGGCCGACAACGCGATCATCATGTTGTCCGCCCCGCCCTCCCGACGTGGCTTGCTGGCCAGCGCGTGCCGCAGCGTCGCGTTCAACCTGCCCAGCACGAACCCCAGCTCGTCGGGTTGGAACACCTCGGCCAGCACCCGCTCGCCGACCTGCCGGAACCGGACCTCGAGGTCGGCGGAGAGGCGAATCGACAGGGCGTGCAGCGCCTCGTCGACCTGCTGCGGCAACCCCTTCAGGTCGTCGCCGCGCGCCGAGTCGATCCGGTTCAGGAACTCCTCCTGCAGTCCGCCGACGTAGCCGCGCAGCAGCCCGGTCGCCTCGACCCGGGCCCGCTGCGTCTCCGCGCTCAACGCCAGTGACCACTGTCGCGACTCGGTCCGTTTCCGGGCCGCGACCGCCGCCCGTTCCTGTTTCACCCGGGCTGCGTCGGCCGGGTCCGGGTCGGTGGCCCGCAGCCGCTCACCGATCCGCAGGTCCACCGAGACCAGTTCACTGCGGACCGTACGCAGCACGTTCGCCTGCCGCAGCAGGTGCCCACGGCCGGCCAGGTCGACCAGGGCGTGCTGCAGCGCGGTGATCCGCGACTCGCGGACCAGCTCACCGGCGGCCTGCGCCGGCACCGTCCGGGCGAGTTCGGCGAGCCGGGCGGAGACCGGGAACCACGGGGCGGACCCGAACCGGGGTGCGTGCGCCTGCAACTGCGCCCGGTTGTCGGCCAGGATGGTCCGCCACCCCGGATAGGCGTCGACCTTGGTCAACCCGAACACCACCAGGTTCACCCGCTTGCTCGCCTCGATCAGGAAGTCCAGCTCCGGCTGGGCGAACGGGGCGGCGGCGTCGACCACGAACAGTAGCGCGGTCGCCTGGGCCGCCGCCTCGAGCGCGATCTGCGCGTGCGCCGGGTCCAGCCCGCCGGTGCCCGGGGTGTCGACCAGGCTCAGGTACTGCAGCAGCGGCGCCGGATGGGTGACCTCGATATGCCGGGGCGGTCGTACGTCGTCGGGCAGCCGCCCCAGCGGTGTCGCCCAGTCCCGCAGCTGCGACACCTCCAACGGCACCGGTTCGGCCTGCCCGGGCAGCCACGCCCGGGCGCCGGCCTGCGGGCCGGGCACAAACTCCAGATAGCAGGCGGTGGTGACCGCGACGTCGACCGGCGACAGCCCCGGCACCCCGACCAGGGCGTTGACCAGGGAACTCTTTCCCCGTTTTGTCTCGCCCACGACCACGATCGTCGGCCGGGTCACCACCCGGCGACGGAGCTGGTCGACCTCGGCCGCCGCGTCCGGCGCCACCTTCCGCAGGTACGCCAGCCCGACGTCGACCGCACCGCCGAGCGCGGCACCCATCGCCGCCTCGCCACCGGCACCGGCACCGGCACCGGTGGTACGGGTGCGCGGGGCCGGGGCCACCGGGCCGCTGCCACGGGTGCCGGCGCCGGTGCTCACCGCAGGCTCCCCTCGGCCCGGACCCGCTGCGACAGCAGGAAGAATCCCCGGTGCGCCACCTGGGCCACCCGGGACTGCGCCGGACTGGCACCGGCGACCGCGTACACCCGCCACCGGGTGGCGGCGTCCAACGCGGCCCGGGCCAGCTGGTCCGGGGCGGCCGCCGGAAGACCCAGGATCCACCCCGGGTCGGTGGAGAGCGCAAGCCGGGTCAGTTCCTGCTCCATCGGCTCCGGCAGCTCCACCGAACCGGTGATCACCAGCTGGGCCACCTCCAGCAGCCGCAGCCGGTGGTACTCCGGCTGCTGCAGCAGCTGCTCGATCGCGTCCCGCAGCAGCTCCCGGTCCTCCGGGCGGGGCGCGTGACCGGCCAGCCGGTCCAGACTCGACAACCCCCAGCCGGCCTTGATCGCGTCGGTCCGCCAGCGGAACGCCTGGTCCAGGGTGTTGCGCAGCCGGGGGAACCCGGACGCGGCGAACAGCAGCCGGACCAGGTCCCCGCTGGCCAGCTGCGGCTGGGCGACGAACTGCGCGATCGCGAACCCGATGCCGTAGAGGTCCAGCAGCCGCAGCAGTCGTTCCCGCTGCTGTCGCGGCACCGGACAGTCCCGGGAGGTGAACAGGTCCACCGAGGCGAGCAGCACCAGCCGTTCGGCCTGTGGCAGCCGGGCGATGGTCCGCAACGCCTCACAGTCGGCGGCGGTCAGCCGGCCGGCCTCGGTGGTCTCGGCGAGCAGTCCCACGATCGGCACCACCTCCGACACCACCCGGCGCAGCACCGCGCTCTGGTCGGCGGCCAGCGGACCGGCGACCGGCCACGGGTCCGCCGCCCCGCCGACCAGCTTGTCGACCTTGTTGAACAACCCGATCGAGTTGATCGGGTTGCTGGCCAGCCGGGCCGACACCGACCGGAACGCCTCCAGCGCCGCCACGTCGTCGTCGCGGACCGACTGGGTGAAGACGTAGACGATCGCCTCGGCGCCGGCGATCGCGCCGACCGAGTCGGCGTCGATGGTGTCGTCGAACGGTGCGCCGGCCGACTCGAACAGCAGCCGCCGGGCGCCGGCGCTGACCGACGTGTTCGTCGACGCCAGGCCGGGCGTGTCCAACACGGTGAGGTCCCGCAGGTGGTCGCTGGTCAACGTCACGTCGACGTACCCGATCTCGGTCCGGGGCACCCCCAGCCGCTGCGGGATCATGCCGGCGTCGTCGAGCGGCAGACTGATCCGCCCGCCGTCGCGGCGGACCACGTCGACCCGGTCCACCGTGCCGTACCGAAACTGGGTGACGATCCGGGTGCACTCACCCACCTCGGTCGGCGCGACCCGCCGACCGATCAACGCGTTCACCAGCGTCGACTTGCCGGCCTTGAGCCGGCCGGCGATCGCCACCCGCAGCGGCTCGTCGAGCCGGCGACGCACCGCCAGCACCTGCTGGGCGGTGCCGGCGTCGAGCCGTGGACCGGCCTCGTCGCAGAGCCGGGCGACGCGGACGCTGAGCGGACCTGGGCCCATGACTCGTCAGCCGGCGGTGCGGTCGGCGAGAATGGGGGATACCCGGTGGTGGCACGCGCTCATCTCGTCAGATGTCCTTCCCGACACACGGCGGCAGGGGCGGGCTGCACCTGCCGGACCCCACACTATGAATATCCTGCCGGCGCAGGATCCCATGTTCGTGCCACCGTCTCACGCCGACGGTGGCGACCGACCCCGGCGGGGAGGAATCGTTGCGGTACGCCGCCCCGGTCGGTGACCCGCCCGACCAGTACCGGCCCCGGCAGGCGCCCGACGCCGGCCCGCACCCGGCAGCCCCGGACGTCGTCGAGGTGGGGTCGGCGCTGCTCGCCACCCCCGGCCTGGTCGTGCTGCACAGCGGGCCGGGCGGCGGACGCAGCAGCACCCTGGCCCGGCTCGGCACGGCGTTCCGCGGGCCGGTCTTCGCCGGCGGCGGCCTGGCCAGCCTGCCCGCCGAGCCCGGATTCGCGCTGGCCCGGGCGGTCCGGGTCCGGCTGCCCGCCCACGACCCGGCGCTGCTGGCCGAGGCGGTCCGGTCCCGGGTCCGGGCCGGTCTACTGCTCCTCGACGACCTGCAGTGGGCCGACCCGGCGACGCTGGCCGCCCTGGTGCCGCTGGCCACGCACTGCCGGGTCGCGGTGGCGCTGCGTACCCCGCACCGGCTGCCGTCGGCCGCGGTCGACGCGCTGCGGGCTGCGGCGACCGGCTGGCTGGCCGTGCCGCCACTCGACCCGGCCGCCGCGACGGCGCTGGTCGGCCGGGTCGCCCCGGCGCTGCCGCCGACGGCGGTGGCCGAGGTGGTCCGGCGCGCTGGCGGGGTGCCGCTGGCGGTGACGACCCTGGCCCGCCGGGCGGTCGCCCGGGAAATCCGCCCCGACGACGGCCGGGCCAGGTCCACCCCGCCAGCCCTCGACGTCGACCAGGTCGGATATGCGGTCGCGACGGCACTGGCCGACCTGACCCGTCCCGCCCGTACCGCGATGGCCGCGCTGGGGCTGCTCGGCCGCCCCGCCGACCGTCGGCTGCTCGGCGCCGGTGTCGACGAACTCGCCGCCGCCGGGCTGGTGACCGTCGACCCGGCCGCCGGCGGCCCGGTCGTCGCGGCGGTGTCGCCGTACGTCGCCGAAGTGGCCGCCGGGCTGCTCGACGACCCCGGTCGGCGGGCGTTGCACCGGCGGATCGCCGACCTCGTCCCGGCCCCGGAGGCGGTCCGGCACCTGGCGGCGGCCGGTGACAGCGTCGACGCGTACCGGCGGGCGGTGGCCGCGACCGCGACCGCCGACACCGTCGGTGAGCGTGCCGACCTGCTGCTGACCGCCTGCGGGCTGCCCGACGTCGACCCGGAGCCGCCGGTGCGGCTGGCCGCCGCCCAGGCCGCGCTGGACTGCGGCCGACCCCGGGCGGCGGCCCGGGTGTTGACCACCGCGACACCGCTCGGCGTCGCACCGGACCTGCTGCGCGCCGAGGCCCTGGTCCAGCTCGGCGACCTGGCCGCCGCCGGGGCGGTGGTGGCCCGGATCCCGGACTCGGCCACCCCGGACCAACGCGCCGCCCGGGACCGGATCACCCTCCTCGTCCAACTCGGCACCGATCCCGACGCCGCCACCCGCACCGCGACGGATCTCGTCGCCCGGTACGGTCCGGAACCCGCCCATCCGGGGCTGCGCGCCGCCCTGGCCGCCGTGCGGGCCGCCGGTCGCGCACCCGGCTGGGAGACCGGACTCGCCTCGGCCGCCGCCGCGACCGGAGCCGCCGGTGACCCGCTGTCGGCCCGCTGGGCCGCGTGGCTGCTGGTCGAGACCCTGCTCGCCGACGGTCGGCTGGTCGAGGCCGGACAGGCGGCCGAGGCGGCCGAGCGGGCCTGCGCCGTCGACCTGGCGTACAGCTGGCAGACCCGGTTCCTCGCGGCCCGGCTGTGGTGCGCGGCGCTACGCGGCGGACTGCCGGCGCTGTCGGCGGACGAGGCGGCCCGCCGGGCCGCCGACCTGACCGACCGCACCCTGCCCGGGGCGGCGCGCGGCTACGCGACGGCGGCGGCGGGCCTGGCCGAGGCCGACGGCGGTCTGCTCGGCCCGGCCCGGGCCCGACTGGCCCGGGTGACCGACCGGGCCGGGGCCGCCGGCGCGCTGCTCGACTGGGTGGGCCGGGAGGCGGCCTGGCTCGACGGCCAACCCGAACACGCGGTCGGCGGGCCGGCCGACGGGTCGACCCTGGTCGACGGCCTGCGTCGGATCACCGCCCACTGGGCGGCGTACGACACCCGTCGGCCGGCCGGCCCGGATGCGCCACCCGGCGACGATGCCGGCGCCGGACCGCCCGCCGGATCAGGCGACGACGCGGGCGTCGACATCGGCGGGCCCGCCGGGCCGCCCGCACCGGTGCGCCGGACCCTGGCCGCCTGGACCACGCCCGGCGGTGACCCGGCCGGGTTCACCCGGGCCGCCACCGACTGGCGGGACCTGGCGGTCCGCGAGGAGGTCCGCTGCCTGCTCGCCGCCGGCCTGCACGATCCGGACCCGACCCGTGGGGTCGCGACGCTGCTCGCCGCCGAGGAACGCGCCGAGCAGGCCGGCCTCGTGGTGCTGCTCGGCCGGACCCGGCGGGCCCTGCGCCGGCACGCGGTACGCCGCGACCGGCGCGGCGGCCGTACCGACGGCGACCTCACCGACCGGGAACGTGAGGTGCTGCGGCTGGTCGCGGCCGGCGAACCGACCCGACGCATCGCCGGTCGGCTGGGCATCTCCGGCGAGACGGTGGAGACCCACGTCCGCTCCGGGATGCGCAAACTCGGTGCGCGGACCCGTACCGAGGCCGCCGCGCTCGCCTTGGAGATGCGGTGACCGGTGATGGAGGTGCCGTGATGAGTGATCCGCCGCGCTACGTCCTGCCGTCGGCGTCGGACGCGACCACGGTGCTGCGCCGACTGGCCCGCGCCGGCTGGCAGACCCGGGAGGGGTTCGCGGTCACCGAGGCGGGGTGGGACCTCGCCGCCGCCCGGCTGGTCCTGTTCGGTCGGGTGCCGGACCCGGAGACGGTACGGCTGGCGGTGCTCGCCGCCGCCCGGGGCGCCGGGGTGGTGGCGATCGTCGACCCGGCCGGCGACCTCGGCCGGGCCCTGGTCGACGACCTGGGCCGGATCGGCCCGGTCCACCAGGACCCGGACCGGGAACCGGAGACAGCCCCTGACACCGAGTCGGCGCTGGACCGGCTCGTCCCCGAACAGCGGGCGCTGCTGGAACGACTGGCCGACGGCGAGACCATCGCCGCCGCCGCGGCCGCCGAGTTCCTGTCGCTGCGGACCGCGAACCGGCGGATCGCCCAGGCCCGCCAGGCGCTCGGGGTCCGCACCACCCGGGAGGCGGTCCTCGCCTACCTGCGGCAGCGCCGCCGCCCCGGCTGACACTTATTCGGTGGTCCGTCCTCGACGCCAGTGCGTACCGTCGTCGATCACCGCGTCGTCGAGCACCGGATCGGACCATGCGTACCGCCTATCCCCGTACCCCGCACCTGCCGTGGTCGCCCGGGGCCACCCCGGACGACGTACGGGCCGACGGGTTGGCGGAGCTGGTGGGGCGCCAGGTCGTCGTCACCGAGAAACTCGACGGCGAGAACACCACGATGTACGCCGACGGGCTGCACGCCCGGTCGCTGGACTCCGGCCACCACCCGTCGCGTACCTGGGTCAAGTCGCTGCACGGCCGGATCGCGCACGCGATACCGGCCGGCTGGCGGGTCTGCGGGGAGAACGTCCACGCCCGGCACTCGATCGCCTACCGGGATCTGGAGAGCTGGTTCTTCGCCTTCTCGGTCTGGGCCGGCGACCGTTGCCTGGACTGGGACTCCACGGTCCGGTTCACCCGCCGGCTCGGGGTGCCGGTGCCGCCGGTGCTGTGGCGGGGCCGCTTCGACGAGCGGCTCCTGCGCCGGCTGCGGCTGGACCTGACCAGCCAGGAGGGGTACGTCGTGCGGACCGTCGACGGGTTCACCCTCGACGAGTTCCCCCGCCGGGTCGGCAAGTGGGTACGCCGTGACCATGTCCGGACCGACCGGCACTGGATGCTCGCCCCGGTGGTGGAGAACGGCCTGAGCCCGCGTGCCGCGCTTTGGCAGGTCCGTTCGGGTGGTACGCCGGACGTGCCGGCCCTGCTCGCCGCGCTCGGGCTGACCGGCGCCGACCTGGTCCACCCCGCCACCGCCCGATCGGCCAAGTCGACCGCGGCCGGAACGGCCCCGGAGGTGGCGGCGGTCGACCGGGCCCGGCTGGTCGTCGCCGACGTCCACACCCGACTCGGGCTGCTGGGCCGCTCCGGTGACGCCCGGCTCGCCGGCGTCCTCGCCGCGTTGTGCCACGGCGCCGACCGGTCCCGGCTGGCGCCCCGGCTGGTGACGCCGCTCGGTATGCCGCTGGCCCGCCGGGTCGCGGACCTGGTCGGCCTGCACCGCCGGCTGCACCGGCCGTTTCCCGATCCGCAGCGGCGGGCCGGGCTGGTCCGGTTGGCCGGCGCGGCCGACCTCGGGATCCTGCACGCGCTCGCCTCCGCCGTACTGGTCGGCCGCCGCCACGACGACGATGTGGTCGCCGCCGCCGAACAGGTCGGCTGGTCCGAGCTGTACGCCGACGACGCCGGGCTGCTCGCCGAGGCACCGCTGGAGCCGTTGCGCGCCGGGTTACGGGACGCGCTGTCCGCGCTCGACCCGGACACCGCCGACCGGTGCTGGGCCGAGGCCCGCGAGACCTATGCCGACGGGCGGATCGGCACCGTCGAGGAGGCGGTCGCGGCGACCTGGCGGTGGCGCGACGGCCGGTTCCCACGCCTGGTCGTCACGGTCGGCCCGTCCGGCAGCGGCAAGAGTTTCTTCGCCGCGGGCCTGCCGGGCGTCGCCGGGGTGGTCTGTCGCGCTGGGTACCGGCCGGCTGCGCTGGCTCGACGATGTCGGGTCGCCGTTTCCCGCGACCGCCGCGTCGCCTGCCCCGACGGTCGGCTCGGCGTCGGCCGCCACGACTGCGGGGGAGCGGCGACGGATCGTCCTGGCCCGCCAGGTGGTGGCCGGGATGCGGGGCGCCCTGCCGAAGGCGGTCGTGCACGTCGTCGGGTCCCGCCGGGTCGGCTGCGCGCTGCCCGGCGCCGACCTGGACGTGGTGGTGGCGGCGCCGGGCACGGTCGACGCCTCGGCGGTCCGAACCCGGATCGCGGTGGCCCTGCCGGCGGCGGCCGGGCTGCGACCGGTGGTCGGCGCCCGGGTCCCCGGGCTGCGCTTCTCCGTCGAGGATCTCACCGTCGACGTGGCGGTGGTCGCCACCGGCGACGTGCCGCCCGTCGAGGCGGTGACCCGGCGCGCCGAGGTGGGCGGGTCCGGCGCGATCGCCCTGAGTGCGGTCAGCGACGCCGACGCGCTCCGGGCCGCGGTCGGCGCGGACCGTACCCGGTTCGTCCGGCTGGCCCGGCAGGTGAAGGCGTGGGCGTACGCCCGGGGGTTGGACAGTGCGCCGTTCGGCGGGCTGCCGGGGCTGGCCTGGACGGTATTGGCAGCGCGGACGGTCCTGGCGGCGCGGGACGCCGAGCACACCGACTCCCGGCCGCTGCTCGGGCGTTTCTTCGCCGACTGGGCGGCCTGGGACTGGCGGCAGCCGGTCGCCCTGGACCCGACGGCCATCGACCTCGCCGCTCCGGAGGCGGTCACCGACGACGAACCGGCGGTGCGGATCCTCACCCCGAGCGCGCCGGTACGCTCCTGCAGCGGCCAGGTTGACATCGGCGGGCGGGACCTGCTGACCCGGGAGCTCTACGCCGGTTGGGAAATCGTCGAGGGCACCGGGCCGGACGCCGATCCCTGGCCCGCGCTGCTGGCCGCGCCGCCGCTGCACCGCCGGCACGCCGCCTGGGCGGTGCTGACCGTCCGGGCGGTCCCGACCGAGGCGTACGAGGTGACGTCGGGCCGGGTACGCGGGCGGCTCCGGGCGCTGCTCGGTGTCCTGGACCGGGCCGGGGTGTCGGACGTGCACGCCTGGCCCCGGCCGTTCGAGACCGGTCCGGGGCTGACCCGGTTCGCGATCGGGCTCGGTCCGGCGCCGCCGGACGGGGCCCGACTCGCGGCGCTGGCCCGGCCGTGGCTGGTCCAACTGCCGGGCGCGTCCGTCGACCGGCGCGACGGCGGCGACCTGCCGACCCTGCGCTGACCGCGCCACCGGCCCTGGCGACCGGTGTGTCGGTGTCCGGTGGTCGATCGGGCTCGTGTTCAGCCGTGGCCGCGCACGAGCGGCAGGAACACCTCGTCCACGATCTCGACCAGTACCTCGTCGGGCACGGAGGGGTGGCCGCGCATCGCGTATTCGGCGCGCAGCAGCATCATCGGCGTCGTCGCCACCCGGTGGTGCGCGGCCGAGGCCGGTGCCTCGCCCCGGGCGGCGGCGCGCTCCACTATCGCCAGCCACACGCGATCCATGGTGTCCCCGCCGGACCGCTCCCGCATGAGGGTGAGCAGCTCGGGGTCGTCAGCCGCGGCGGCGAGCAACCCGCGCAGGATCGCCCCGTGCGGCGACGACCACGTCTCGTTCGCCCGCCGAAGCATCTCCAGCGCGTCGCCCCGCAGGGTGCCCGTGTCCGGATTCGGCATCACGGCGTCGGACAGGTGACGGTACGCGGCGACGCCCAGTGCCGCCCGGTTCGGCCACCGGCGGTAGATGGCGTTCTTGTTGGTCCCGGCCCGGGCGGCTACCCGGTCCATGGTCATCCCCGGGTAGCCGGACTCACGCAGCTCCTCCGCCGCCGCCTGCAGGATCGCCCGCTCCAGCTGCTCGCCCCGGCGCCTCGTGCCCACACCTTGCAGGGTACTGGACGTACCTTATAGGGTACGCGGAGTACCTTAATGGGCGAGGAGAGCCGTTCGATGCGTGTTTTCGGCATGAACTACGACACCGGTTTCGTGAGCGCGGGGTCCACGACCCACGAGCCGTTCGACCCCGAGAACGTGCGGCGTGACCTGCGCGTCATCCGCGACGAGCTGCACTGCGACGCGGTCCGCGTCACCGGTGGGCTCCAGGACCGGCTCGAACTGACCGCCGGGTTCGCCGCCGAGGCCGGACTCGAGGTCTGGTACTGCCCGTTCACCAACGGCCTCGATCGCGACGCGCTCATGGCGTTTGTGCTCGACGGCGCGGAGCGGGCCGAGCGGCTGCGGCGGAGCGGGGCGTCGGTGGTCTACCTCACCGGCTCCGAGATCGCCATCTTCACCGACGGTTTCCTACCCGGCCGCGACCTGGCCGAGCGCATGGCGCTGTTCACCGACCCGATGCGGATGCGGGAGGCGGTCCCGGCCGCGCGTGCCGCCGTGGGCGACTTCCTCGCCGAGGCGGTGCCCATGGTGCGGAAGCGGTTCGGCGGTCCCGTCAGCTACGCCTCGATCCCACTGGAGGCCGTGGACTGGGCGTTGTTCGACATCATCGCCAGCGACGCCGGGTACCGCGACGCGACCAACGCCGCGGCGTTCCCGCAGACCCTGGCGGCCGCGGTGAGGCAGGGTAAGCCGTACGCGGTGACCGAGTTCGGCTGCTGCACGTTCCGTGGCGCGGCCGACGTCGCGGGCGGGGCGGAGCCGGTGACGTTCGACGAGCGCGGCCGCGCCGCGAAGCTCACCGCGGAACTGGAGCGCGACGAGGAGGGCCAGGCCCGCTACCTCGTGGACCTGCTGCGCGACTACGAGGCCGGCGGGGTGGAGGCCGCGTTCGTGTACACGTTCGCGAACCGGCACCTGCCGACCACCGCCGACCCGGAGCACGACTTCGACCTGGCCGCGCGCGGGATCGTGCGGGTGCTGCCGGACGGCTCGTGGACACCGAAGGCCGCCTTCCACGCCCTTGCCGCGTACGGCCACTCGCGCACGCGGCGCCGGTCGGCCGCTTAGGCGTCCGATCCGGCGGTGGGGCGGCGTCGGTGCTGACGGCGGGTCTCGGTCGGTCGGGTCGGGTCGACGTACCGGGGCAGGTCCGGTTCGTCGGGGCGCAGCGGGACGAGGGCGGCGGTGACCGCGTCGATGATGGCGTCGGTGGCCCGGTTGGCCGCGCCCGGGACCCGGGGGTCGATGCCGGTCAGGTCGACCGGCGGGCCGAAGTGCACCCGGATCACCGGCCGGCGGGGCAGGGCCCGGGCGAGCGCCCGAACCATGCCGCGTGGCGCGCTGTACGGGAGGATCTCGTGCGCTCCCCACTGCGCGACCGGTACGACGGTGGCGCCGCTGGCGAAGGCGAGCCGGGCGGTGCCGGTCTTGCCTCGTTCCGGCCACATGGCGGGGTCGAGTCCCATCCGTCCCTCGGGATAGACCAGCACGACCGAGCCGCAGGCGACCGCCGCGGCGGCGTGTTCCAGGGCGAGGCCGACGGTGGGGGTGCGCCGGTCGACCCGGATGTGTCCGCTGGCCCGCATCGCGGCGCCGACGATCGGGGCCCGGAACACCCCACCGGTGGCCATGATCCGGGGTGCGATCCGGCGTACCCGGCAGGCGGCGGTCAGCACGATCGGGTCGAACGGGTTGATGTGGTTGGCGGCCAGGATCAGCGGCCCGTTCCGCAGGTGGTCCGGTACGTCCCCGCTGACCCGCAGCCGGGCGACGAGCCCGACGACGCCCCGGGCGAGCACCTGGAGGAGGAGCCAGAAGCGGGGGGCGCGCCACGGCTCGGCGGTGCGGGTGTTGGTGTCCATCAGCGGTCGATGGTCGCACGGGTGGCCCGGTCGCGGGGACCGGGGCGGTGGCGCCTCGCCGGCGGGAGGGTGACCGACCTCCCAGCGCCGCCGTCTACGACGACAGGTAGTATTTACTACGTCTGGTAGTAACTACCTGGGGGTTGCCGTGGACGCGCTCGACGTCGCCCGGTGGCAGTTCGGTGTCACCACCGTCTACCACTTCCTCTTTGTGCCGTTGACCATCGGCCTGTCGATCCTCGTCGCGATCCTGCAGACCCGCTGGCACCGCACCGGCGACCCGCGTTACCTGCGGCTGACCAAGTTCTACGGCAAGATCTTCCTGATCAACTTCGCGATGGGGGTGGTCACCGGCATCGTGCAGGAGTTCCAGTTCGGGATGAACTGGAGCGACTACTCGCGCTTCGTCGGCGACGTCTTCGGCGCCCCCCTCGCCATCGAGGCCCTGCTCGCGTTCTTCCTGGAGTCGACCTTCCTCGGCCTGTGGATCTTCGGCTGGGACCGGCTCCCGAAACGGATCCACCTCGCCACCATCTGGGCCGCCGCCATCGGCTCCTCGCTGTCCGCGTACTTCATCCTGGCCGCGAACTCGTGGATGCAGAACCCGGTCGGCTACCGGATCAACCCCGACACCGGGCGGGCCGAACTCACCGACATCTGGGCGGTCCTGACCAACAAGGTCACCCTGGCGACCTTCCCGCACACCCTCGCCGGCTGCTTCCTCGTCGCCGGCTCACTCATGGTCGCCATCGCCCTGTGGCACCTGCGCCGCACCGCACCCGCCGCCGACAGCACCGCGCCGGAGGCGGGGGAGCGGAGGAACGACGACCACTCCGCGTTCCGCTTCGCGCTGCGGTTCGGCTCCTGGGTCACCCTGGCCGCCGCCGCCCTGGTCGTCATCACCGGCGACTTCCAAGGCAAGATCATGACCCAGGTGCAGCCGATGAAGATGGCCGCCGCCGAGGCCCTCTACCACACCGAACAGCCGGCCTCGTTCTCCGTACTCACCGTCGGCAGCCTCGACGGCAGCCGAGAACTGTTCGCCATCAAGATCCCGTACCTGCTGTCGTTCCTCGGCACCGGCGACCCGCACGGCGAGGTCCGCGGCATCAACGACCTGCAGGCCCAGTACGTCGCCCAGTACGGCCCCGGCGGCTACACCCCGATCATCCCGGTCACCTACTGGAGCTTCCGCTTCATGATCGCCCTCGGGCTGGCCGCCGCCGCGATCGCCGCCCTGGTGCTCTGGACCCACCGCC
The DNA here is from genome assembly GCF_039871775.1 of Plantactinospora sp. B5E13. Classification (NCBI taxonomy): domain Bacteria; kingdom Bacillati; phylum Actinomycetota; class Actinomycetes; order Micromonosporales; family Micromonosporaceae; genus Plantactinospora; species Plantactinospora sp. B5E13. The sequence continues at coordinate 31,068 of NZ_JBDPLT010000041.1, read as the reverse complement.
GGGGCCGGACCCCGACCAACCGGTGGCTGCTGCGGGCCGGCCTGGTCATGCCGCTGCTGCCGCTGGCCGCCAACTGCTTCGGCTGGATCTTCACGGAGATGGGCCGGCAGCCGTGGGTCGTCTTCGGCGAGATGCTCACCCGCGACGGCGTCTCCCGCAGCGTCTCGCTGACCGAGGTCCTCACCTCGTTCACCGCCTTCACCCTCGTCTACGCCACCCTCGCGGTCGTCGAGGTCCGCCTCCTGCTCCGGTACGCCCGCGCCGGCCTGCCCGACCCCGAACCCGCCGCCGAGCAGCCCGACCCGGACAACAGCGACGACGGGGACCGCCCGCTCGCCTTCGCCTACTGACCCCCGCCGACCCGTCGATCCATCCGGAGTCCACCGTGGAGCTGACCACCCTCTGGTTCCTGCTCGTCGCCGTCCTGTTCACCGGCTACTTCATCCTCGAAGGCTTCGACTTCGGCGTCGGCATCCTGCTGCCCGTCCTCGGCCGCGACGACCGGGAACGCCGCGTCCTGATCAACACCATCGGCCCGGTCTGGGACGGCAACGAGGTCTGGCTGATCACCGCCGCCGGCGCGCTCTTCGCCGCCTTCCCCGGCTGGTACGCCACCCTCTTCTCCGGCTTCTACCTGCCGATGCTGCTCATCCTGCTGGCCCTGATCTTCCGCGGTGTCGCCTTCGAGTACCGGCACAAGCGCCCCGACGCCGCCTGGAAGAACCGCTGGGACACCGCGATCATCGCCGGTTCCCTGATTCCCGCGATCATCTGGGGCATCGTCTTCGCCAACATCCTGCGCGGCGTACCCCTGAACAGCCACCACGACCACACCGGCGGACTCGGCGACCTGCTCACCCCGTACGCGCTGCTCGGCGGCCTGACCACGGCGGCGCTGTTCACCACCCACGGCGCGGTCTTCCTCGCCCTGAAGACCACCGGCGACGTCCGGGTCCGGGCCGGGCGGCTCGCCGCCCGGCTCACCCCGGCCACCGCCGCGATCACCGCCGCCTTCCTCGCCACCACCCTCGGCATCCGGCACACCCCGGCCGCGATCGCGGTAGCCGTCGTCGCGGCCCTCGCCCTGGTCGCCGCGATCGCCGCCACCCGGGTACGCCGGGAGGGCTGGGCCTTCGCCGGCACCGCCGCCGCAATCGGCCTGACCGTGGCGACCCTGTTCACCGCCCTCTACCCGAACGTGCTGCCGTCGACGACCGACCCGGCCGGCACCCTGACCGTCGCCAACGCCGCTTCCGCCCCCTACACCCTGAAGATCATGAGCTGGATCGCGCTCTTCTTCACCCCGGTCGTGCTGGCCTACCAGGGCTGGACCTACTGGGTGTTCCGCAGGCGGATCGGCGTCGCCCACATCCCGCCGCACTGAACAGGCGGCGGCCGACCCCGCCGTCAACCAGCGCGAGGGCGGTGCGCCGCCAGGCAGGCGCTACGGCATGCTTGTCGCCGTGCGTTACCTGATCCCTCACCCCGCCGCAGTGGCCGAGCTCGGCGATCCTGACGTCGTACTGTACGACGGCACTCAGCCCACGCCCGATGACCTGGACGATGTCGAGTTCTACGCCATTCCGTACGGGCGCATCGACGCACGCCTCTGCGAGCCGATCGCCCGGATGCCCCGCCTCAAAGTCGTACAGACCGTGACCGCCGGCTATGAACACGTTCTGCCGTTCCTGCGGCCCGGTCTGATCCTGGCCAACGGCCGGGGCGTACATGACGCGGCCACCGCCGAACTGGCTGTGGCGCTCACCCTCGCTGCCCGACGTCGGCTGCCGGACTTCGTCCGGGCGGGCGACGAGGGCCGCTGGGCCACCGGCTGGTCGACCGGGCTGGCCGACGCCCGGGTGCTGATCGTCGGGTACGGCTCGATCGGCGCCGCGATCGAACGCCGGCTGGCGGGGTTCGAGGTGGAGATCAGCCGGGTGGCCCGCAGCGCCCGCCCCGGCGTGCGACCGATCTCCGAAATCGCGGAAATGCTGCCACAGGCGGATGTTGTCATCCTCTGCACTCCGCTGACCCCGGAGACCGAGGGCCTGGTCGACAAGGATTTCCTCGCCGCGATGGCCGACGGCGCCCTGCTGGTGAACGTGTCGAGGGGTGGGGTGGTGGACTCCGACGCGCTGCTCGCCGAGCTCACCGCGGGCCGGCTGCAGGCTGCCCTGGACGTCACCGACCCCGAGCCACTGCCCGCCGACCATCCGCTGTGGTCCGCGCCGAACGTCCTGATCAGCCCACATGTCGGCGGCCTGACCTCGGCGCTGGCACCCCGGGCCCGCCGACTGCTGGTCGACCAGGTGCGGCGGTACGCGGCCGGCGAGCCGCTCGCGAACGTTGTTGTCGGGCCGTAGCTTCCGGTCCCACCGACGGGCCAACTCCGGCATTCTCGGTTGACCATCCGACGCCGTCGGGTGTGGGAGCGGTAGTCGCCGACTCCCACATCCGACGCCGTCGCGTGCACGGCGGGCACGCCCGCCCGCGGTCAGCCCAGATCCACCGTCGGATACAGCGAATGCCGGCCCAGCAGGTCCGCGGCCCGACCCGCGACCCGCTGCACCACACCCGCGTCGACCACGTACCGGGCCTTCGACACCCCGCCGTCCGGCCCGGCGCCCGGCCGGGTCGCCGACAACACCGCGTGCAGCAGGTCCGCGACCTCGTCCAGCTCCGCCACCCCGAAGCCCCGGGTGGTCAACGCCGGCGTACCGAGCCGGATCCCGGAGGTGTACCACGCCCCGTTCGGGTCGCGGGGTACCGCGTTGCGGTTCGTCACGATCCCCGCGTCCAGCAGCGCCGCCTCCGCCTGCCGGCCGGTCAGCCCGTACCCGGAGACGTCCAGCAGCAGCAGGTGGTTGTCGGTGCCGCCGGTGACCAGCGTCGCGCCCCGGCGCAGCAGACCGTCGGCCAACGCGGACGCGTTCTCCACCACCCGGTGCGCGTAGGTCTGGAACTCGGGCCGCCGGGCCTCCGCCAACGCCACCGCCTTGCCGGCCATCACGTGCGGCAGCGGACCGCCGAGCACCATCGGACAGCCCCGGTCCACCTGCGCGGCCAACTCCGGACCGCACAACACCATTCCGCCGCGCGGCCCGCGCAGCGACTTGTGCGTGGTGGTCGTCACGATGTGCGCGAACGGCACCGGGTCGAAGTCGCCGGTGAACACCTTCCCGGCGACCAGGCCGGCGAAGTGCGCCATGTCCACCATGAACGTCGCGCCGACCTCGTCGGCGATCTCCCGCATGATCCGGAAGTTGACCCGACGCGGATACGCCGAATAGCCGGCGACCAGGATCAACGGCCGAAACTCGCGGGCGATCCGCCGTACCTCGTCGTAGTCGAGCAGCCCGGTCACCGGGTCGGTGCCGTAGCTACGCTGGTCGAACATCTTGCCGGAGATGTTCGGCCGGAACCCGTGGGTCAGGTGTCCGCCCGCGTCCAACGACATCCCCAGCATCCGCTGGTCACCGAACGACCGGCGCAGCGCCGCCCAGTCCGCCTCGGACAGGTCGTTGACCTGCCGCACCCCGGCCTCCCGCAGCGCCGGCACCTCCACCCGGTCGGCCAACACGGCCCAGAACGCCACCAGGTTCGCGTCGATCCCCGAGTGCGGCTGTACGTACGCGTGCGCGGCCCCGAACAACTCCCGGGCGTGCTCCGCCGCGATCGACTCCACCGAGTCGACGTTGCGGCAGCCGGCGTAGAACCGCCGCCCGATCGTCCCCTCGGCGTACTTGTCACTGAACCAGTTACCCATCGCCAACAGCGCCGCCGGCGAGGCGTAGTTCTCACTCGCGATCAACTTCAGCGACTCGCGCTGGTCAGTGAGCTCCGCCCCGATCGCGTCGGCGATCCGCGGCTCCACCGCACGCACCACGTCCAACGCCGAACGGAACGCCACCGACTCCACGCTGCCGGCAGCGGCGCCCGCACCGGACTCGGACACCGATCCGGACGCGGCGGCAGAACTGGATTCGGAAACAGAACTGGATTCGGAAACAGAACTGGTCATGGAGCCTCCCGGGCCGACAGAGGAGAATGGCCCAGGCGCACGGCACACGTGACGTCACGCGTCACATCACGTCACCCGCCGGGACCGTTTCCCGACGGCGACGGGGCCGCTTCCCGATGGTTGACCCCATCCCAAGCACGCCAGTCACGGCCCGAGGCCGAGCCTACCAATCAGACCCGGCCTCCACCGTCCACCACACCGGCCGGACGCCCCGCCGGTGCATCGGGGGCACCGCCGACAGCCTCAGCCGGCGTCGCGCAACTCCGCCAACCGCGCCTCGATCTCCGCCAGCTCCGCCCGGAGCTTCTCCGCCTGCTGCTCGGCCTCCCGCCGCTCCACCGACAGGATCTGCTCCACCGCCTCCTGCACCCCCGGAACGTCGATCAACGCGACCATCTTCAACGCCTCCGCCGGCTTGATCACGTACGGCTTTGCCAGCGCCTTCGTCCCCTGCGACGCCGCCAACGTCCACTCGCCGTCCGCGTACGCCAACGTCACCGTCAACCCCGCCGGGCCCTTCGCCGGCCGGGCCGCCTTCACCGCCCGCTTCGCCGGCTTCACCTCGGCCTCCGCCGCGCCCGCGTCCGCCGCCGGACCGCTCTCCACTGCCGTCACTCTCGCCTCCTCGCGCGGTGCCGGAACCGGCTCCCGCACAATCTTGAACTCCGGCTCCGGAGCCGGCTCCTCCGCCGCCTCCGGCTCCGCCTTCACCCGTCGCGTCGCCCCCTTCGGCGCCACCGCCAGATCGGCGGGGGAGAAGGGCAGCTCGTCGCGGCCGAACCGGACCACCACCCACTCCTCGGACACCTGCGGATCGGTCAACTCGACCACCTGACCAAGCTGACCGGCGATCTGCCCCGCCGACTCGGTGAACATCACCTTCGGCTTACGACCGTTCGCCAACGCGTCCCTGATCTGCTGCAACTCCTCGGTGGACAAGCCCTGCTCGGCGGTATCCGCGGCAGTCATCGATTCCCTCTTCCGTACACCTGTTTGATTCCTGCCTTACTACCAGTCCGACCCGACAACGTCGAGACGGACACACCGACGAAGATCACATACCGGTCGCCGTCACGTCCTGACACGATGGGCCGGGTCGTCCGAGAGGGGAACACCATGCCACCGCTGACCGTGGTGACCGGCGGCAGCCGGGGAATCGGCGCCGCCACCGTACGCCAGCTCGCCGCCAGCGGACACGACGTCGTCTTCTGCTACCGCCGCGACGCCGACGCCGCCGAGAAGGTGCTGCGCGACGTGCACGCCGCCGGCCGGCAGGGCCGCGCGGTACGCGCCGACACCACCGACCCCGACGACGTCGCCCGCCTCTTCGACACCGCCGCCGAACTCGGCACACCGACCGGCCTGGTCAACAACGCCGGCACCACCAGCCCGATCGGCCCGTTCACCGACCTCACCCTCACCGACCTGCGGCACGTCGTCGACGTCAACCTCATCGGGTACGTCCTCTGCGCCCAGCAGGCCGCCCGACGGCTCACCACCGGCGGCGCCATCGTCAACGTCTCCTCGGCCGCCGCCACCCTCGGCAGCCCCGGCGAGTACGTCCACTACGCCGCCGTCAAGGCCGCCACCGACACCCTCACCATCGGCCTCGCCAAGGAACTCGGCCCACAGAACATCCGGGTCAACGCCGTCTCACCCGGCGTCGTCGACACCGAGATCCACGCCGTCTCCGGGGTACCTGACCGGGCTCGGCAGGTCGGCGCGCAGGCACCACTGGGCCGCGCCGGGCAGCCGGACGAGGTCGCCGCCGCCATCGTCTGGCTGCTCAGCGACGCCGCCTCCTACACCAGCGGCGCCGTACTCCGGGTCGCCGGCGGCCGGTAACGGGGGCCCGCCTTCGCGACAACCCGTTTGCGGACCATGGCGGCCACTGCTACGTTCCGAAGGCCGTGCGAGAGAACGAGGAGGTGGTACCCGTGAACGCAGTATCGACATGGGTGCTCCCCTCTGGGGTCACGGTCGGACGATAGGTCGTCCGGGAGCGCCGTTCACGAGCACTCCCGAAAGGCACGACCGTGCGATTCACTTCTGCGCAGCGCCTCGACGACGGCCTCCTCGAGCGCGAATTCACCCTCGGCGAGATCCCCGGCATCCTGTGGACGCCCGGATCCGCATCCGCACCGGCTCCGCTGATCCTGCTCGGCCACCCAGGCGGACTGCACAGGATGTACCCCCGACTGGTGGCCCGGGCCCGGCACTGCGCGGCGGAGGGTTTCGCCGCCGCCACCATCGAACTCCCCGGAGGCGGTGACCGGCCCCGATCCGCCGCCGCCGAGCAGGCCCGCGCCGACCTGCACCGGGCGCTGAAAGCCGGTGAGCCGGTCGACGACAAGATCGTCGCCCGGCTCGTCCTCCCACTGGTCGACAAGGCGGTCCCGGAATGGCGGGCCGCCCTGGACGCCCTCCTGGCGCTGCCCGAGATCGGCGGCCCGGTCGGGTACGCGGGAGGGGTGATCGCCATCGGCCTCCGGCTGGCGGTGGTCGAGCCGCGCATCTCGGCCGCCCTGCTGTTCGCCGGGAGTTACGTGCCCCGCAGCATGTTCGAGGAGGCCCGGCAGGTCACCATTCCGCTGCAGGTCCTGCTGCAGTGGGACGACGAGGGAAACGACCGGCAGCTGGCCCTGGACCTGTTCGACGCCTTCGGCTCCACGGAGAAGACGCTGCACGCCAACATGGGCGGGCACACCGGCGTCCCGCAGTTCGAGGGGGACGACGGGAACCGGTTCTTCGCCCGGCATCTGAGGTGAGGTCGAGCCTCCAGACCGGCAGCAGACGGCAGGAGCTGCCGGCCGGGATGCCGCTCATCGAGAGCAGGTCCCGGCCCACCTGATGACGGCGGACCAGCAGATGCACAACCGCCCCGACCGCGGCGGTACCGGCGATCGGCGGTACCGGCCGGTGGGGGCGGTTGACGGCCCGCCTCACGCCCCGGTCACCACCAGCACGTCACCGGCCATCCGTACCGAACCGGCCTCGTCGACGTGCACCTCGCGCGCCCCGGCGAACGCCGTACGGCGGATCGTGGACCGCCGAGATCGGCAGCAGAGCCTGGTACGACGCCGGCGATGCTGGGCGAATGTCGGTCCCAGCTGGCACCATCGGGCAGGTGACCAGCAGTTCCGCCGAAACCCAGCACCTGCGCGACCTGGCCCGGCTCCGCCGCGTCCGGGACCGGATCGACCGCGAGTACGCCCAGCCGCTCAACGTCGAGGCACTCGCCCGCAGCGCGAACATGTCCGCCGGACACCTCAGCCGCCAGTTCCGGGCCGCGTACGGCGAGTCGCCGTACGCCTATCTGATGACCCGGCGTATCGAACGCGCGATGGCCCTGCTGCGCCGTGGCGACCTGAGCGTCACCGATGTCTGTTTTGCGGTCGGCTGCTCGTCGTTGGGCACCTTCAGCACCCGGTTCACCGAACTGGTCGGGATGTCGCCGAGCGCCTACCGGGCCCGGGTCCGGGCCGCCCGGGTGACCGCCGAGATGCCGTCCTGCCTGGCGAAACAGGTGACCAGACCGATCAGGAATCAAGAAGCGCGGGTCCGCTGGCCGCAACTAGCGTGACCTGCATGGACATCACCATTCACTATGCCTTCCTGCCGCACACCGACCCGGACGCCACCCTGGCCTTCTACCGCGACATCCTCGGCTTCGAGGTCCGCAACGACGTCGGGTTCGAGGGCATGCGGTGGATCACCGTCGGCCCGCCGAACCAGCCCGGTACCTCGATCGTCCTGCATCCGCCGGCCGCCGACCCGGGCATCACCGACGACGAACGGCGCACGATCCTCGAACTGATGGCCAAGGGCAGCTACGGCGCCCTCACCCTGGCCAGCAAGGATCTCGACACGGTCTTCGACCGGCTGCAGGCCGGCGGCGCCGAGGTCGTCCAGGAGCCGACCGAACAGCCGTACGGCGTACGGGACTGCGCCTTCCGCGACCCGGCCGGCAACCTGCTCCGGATCAACGAACTCCGCTGACCCTGACGTCGATCGTCCCCGTCGGCAGTCGACGGGGCACGGCCGGCGTGGCACGAGGCTGGTGCGGACAGCAGACCTACGGGCCGCTGTTCGTCTCCGGCCTCGTGGTGCTTCCGGCCGAACCGGCGTTTCCGACCGGGCCGGTGATCGGATATCCGGCCGCAAAGCGCCGGGCCAGCGCGCCCACGATCAGCCGGCGTTCGGGCACCCAGCCGAGGAACCGGGCGTGCAGGATGGCCGGATCCGGGCCAGGATTCGGATGCAGTTTGTAGAGGTCCTCGGTCGCCTCGTAGAGACAGATCCCCAGATAGACGAAGAGCGCCAGCGGGTCGAGCCGGAACTGTGCCGGCAGCAGGGACCGGGCGATTCGGCACGGCCAGTCGTCGTGGCAGGCGCGACACGTCCACCGGGGCCGTTGCGGGACGTGTTCCCGGTCCATCTCGTCGAGTTGTCGCAGGTTCCGCATCACGACCACACCCATCTCAGCGCTCGACGCGAGCGGAAGCGCCGGTACTGCCGGCGGTGGCGCGGGCCTGTTGGGCCGGAGTGAGCCGGCCGGCCCGCCCGACCCGGTGGCCGAACCCGGTCGGACCGTCCCACGACGGCCGCTGGTTACGCCAAGGGCGCCCCACCGAGACGTGTCACAGCGCTCGTTGGTTGCGTGGTCGGGGCGGCGTGGGGTCGGGGTTGAACGGCATCGGTACGACGGGTGCCGCGTCCGGGCAGGTCCAGCGGAATCCGCACCAGCAGTAGAGCCAGAGCCGTCGCCAGTGCCGGTGGTGTCTTCTCACGATGTCGCCGCCTCACGCAGGTTCGCCGAATGTGGGGGGAGGCGGGGACCGCCCACGCCCGTACAGGCGTCACCGGTGGGCGGTCCCCGCCGACGGAGTATCGGCCCACGGGGAAACGCGAGGGGAACGTTTTTCCCGGCGGGTTGGGCCGTACCAACTCCGTCGACTCCACCCTGGACTGTCGTCTATGGCTAATGGAAGATGGGCGGAGCGCACTAACGGTGGATACCCGGCCCCGGGGCGAATCACCTCGGGGTCACACAGCCTTATACGGGGGTGGTGAAGGTGAATAACCTTTCGGCCAGACTCAAGGAGTTACGGGCGGACCGGGGGGTCACCCAGGATCAGATGGCCGAGGCGGTGCAGGTCAGCAAGTCGCTGATCGCGGCCTTCGAGACCAACCGGCTCATTCCGAAGGAGGACACCGCGGCGGCCATCGACGCCTTCCTCGACACCGGCGACGAGATCCAGGAGCTCTCTGCCGAGGCCAGAAAAGATCGACGGCCGGCCCCGAGTTGGTTCCGGCCCTGGCAGAACGTGGAGGAGATGGCAACGATTCTCCGCTATTTCCAGCCGACCCTGATCCCCGGGCTGTTGCAGACCGAGGCGTACGCCAGGGCGATCTTCGCCAGCACCGGCATGCTCAGCGACGACGAGGTGGCCGACCGGGTCGCCAACCGGATGGAGCGACAGGCGACCATTCTCGACCGGGCCGACCGGCCCACCTTCGCCTTCATCATCGACGCCGCCGCGCTGCGGTACGGTCCGCCCGAGATCGCCAAGGACCAGCTGCTGCACCTGGCCGACGCCAGCATCCGATCGAACGTTTTTGTCCACGTCGTGCCGGACTCCGCCGGGCTGCACGCCGGCCGCAGCGGGTCGTTTGTCCTGGCCAGCATGGAGGGCAGCGGCACCGTCGGTCTGGTGGAGGACTTCTACGAGGGCCGGGTAATCGCGGAACCAACTCGGGTGACCGGCCTCGAACGGGCGTGGCAGACTATAGCGGCGGTCGCCCTCCCGTGTGACCAGTCGCGGAATCTGATCCTGAGGTTGGTGAATGACTATGACGACCCAGCGGCCGAGTTGGCGCAAGGCCAGCCGTAGCGGCCAGAGCGGCGGAGACTGCGTCGAGGTGGCCGACAACCTGCCGGGCCGGGTGCTGGTCCGGGACAGCAAGTACCAGAGCGGGCCGGTGCTGACCTTCACCCCGTCCGCCTGGCGGGGCTTCGTCACCCTGGCCAGGCAGCAGGGCTGACCCGCCACCCCGTACGACGACACGAAGCCCTCGACCCCGGGAAACACCTCCGGGTCGGGGGCTTCGTCGTGGGAAACGAGAGCTACCCGGCCGGCGGGAGATCCGGCCGGCGCCGATGGACCGGGCAACCGGGCCGCGCATCGGCGTCCGTACCTGGCGGACTACCCTCGCCGGTATGTCCGACTCCCGCCTGCTGCGCATCGGTACCCGCAACTCCCCGATGGCGCTGGCCCAGGTCGAGCGGGTCCGCGCAATGATCGCCGACCGGCACCCCGACGTCACCGTGGAGGTGATGTCGATGTCGACCAGCGGAGACCGCTGGCACGGCGATCTGGCCGCGCTGGGCGGCAAGGGAGCGTTCACCAAGGAGGTGGACGCCGCCCTGCTCGCCGGGGACGTCGACCTGGTCGTGCACTGCGTCAAGGACGTACCCGGGGACCGGCCGGCTCCGGCCGGGACGGTGCTGGCCGCCTACCTGGCCCGCGACGACGTCCGGGACTGCCTCGTGCACCCCGGCGGTCTGCGGATCGAGCAACTGCCCGCCGGCACCCGGATCGGCACCTCCGCGGTGCGGCGGGTCGCGCAGCTGGCCCGGCACTGGCCGCACCTGGCGCCGGTGGCCATCCGTGGCAACGCGAACAGCCGGCTGGCCAAACTCGACGCCGGCGACAGGTACGACGCGCTGCTGCTCGCGGTCTCCGGGCTGCAGCGGATCGGGCAGGCCGCCCGGATCACCGATCCGCTCGACGTCGACACGATGCTCCCGGCTGTCGGCTCCGGCACCCTGGTCCTGCAGTGCCGGGACGACGACACCAGCACCCGTGACCTGGCCGCCAGCCTCGGCGACCCGCAAGCCGAGCGGGAGACCGTGGCCGAACGGACCATGCTGCACATCCTGCGGGGCAACTGCCATTCCCCGATCGCCGCGCTCGCCCGCACCGAGCCTGACGGGCGCCTCGGCCTGCGGGCGAGGGTGATCAGCCTGGACGGCAAGACCGTACTCGACGTGCACGAGTGGGCGACGGACCCGATCACCCTCGGGACCTCCGTCGCCGCGGCCCTGCTCCGGCAGGGCGCCCGTGACCTACTCGACCTGCCTGCACCGCTCAACAGCTGAGCTGGCCACGCTCTGCCTCCTGCCCCGACCGTCGTCCCTGGAGGACAGGCTGCGTACATCGGGCCACCTGACACGGGTCACATCGCCTCGGGATCGGCTCGCCGCACGGTGTGGCTGCTAGAAACGCATCATGGCAATCTCTCCAGTGCTCATTCCCAGCCCTTTCCTCGGTCCGGCGGTGTGGGCGCCTGTCGCCTCGGCGCTGCGAGCTGATTTCGGGGTCACCGCGGTGGTGCCGGCGCCGCCCGACCCGGCACCAACCTCGCCGGCGGCGGTCCTGGCAGCAATCGAGAAAGGGCTTCCCGACTCTGACGATCTGGTGCTCGTGCCCCACAGCAATGCGGGTCTGTATGTCCCTGCGATCGTGATGACGCGTCCGGTGCGCGGTGCTGTCTTCGTGGACGCGGTCCTGCCGCCGGCGAGGGGCGACGTGCCTGTGGCACCGGCCCGCCTGAGGGACATGCTCCGTGATCACGTGGGCCCCGACGGGACTCTGCCGCCGTGGACGCGCTGGTGGCCGGAGGAGTCCGTGGTGCGGTTGTTCCCCGATGCCGAGACGCGTGCCCGGGTGGAGGCAGAGCAGGCGCGGATGCCGTTCGAGTACCTCGCCGCCCGGGTGGACCTGCCTGACGGGTGGGACGCGGTCTCGGCGGGATACCTCAGTTTCGGTGACACCTACGCCGACGAGCGAGAGGACGCCCGCGCCCGTGGTTGGCCGGCGCGCAGGATGCTGGGGGATCACCTCCACATGCTGCGTGACCCAGCGGGTGTCGCGGCGGGGATCATGGAGCTGGCCACGTCGTTCTCGCGAGGATCCTCGTAGGCTGCCACGCCGGTCCGGCCGTCGAGGCCACAGAATCCCGTACCTTGTGCCGGACACCATGCCGGCGGGAGGCGAACAGCTCACATGTCAACGCAGATCATCGTGTTCAACGGCGGTTCCAGTTCGGGCAAGTCGGGCATCGTCCGCTGCCTCAAACACCTGCTGCCGAACCCGTGGATCAACCTCGGCGTCGATGACCTCGTCGACCGACTGCCACCGGCGATGGTCACCTTCGGGCCGCACGGCGAGGTCATCCTCGGCGAGGGCTTCGGTGCCGTCCAGCACGCCTGGACCGCCGGCGTCGCCGCGATGGCGAGAGCCGGGGCGTACGTCATCATCGACGACGTCTTTCTCGGCGGCGGCGCCTCCCAGGAGCGGCTCCGCCGGCACCTGGCCGGCCTCACCGTCTTGTGGGTCGGGGTCCGCTGTGACCCGGAGATCGCGGCGGCCCGGGAGATCGCCCGAGGTGACCGGGTCGTCGGCATGGCGGCCGGCCAGGCCGACATCGTGCACCAGGGGGTCACCTACGACGTCGAGGTCGACACCAGCCACACCGAATCGCTGGACTGCGCCCGGGTCATCGCCGCCCACGTGAGCTGACCGGTCACCCGCTCAGCGCTCCGGACCCAGGTGGCTGCGTTCGCCCTCGTGGTCGAGGATGCAGAGGATTTCGGCGGGGCCGTCGTGGGCGCCGAACGCGTGCGGGACCATGGTCGAGAACTCGGCCGCCTCGTTCGTACCGACCAGGATCGTCCGCTCACCGAGCCGCAGCTCGACCGTGCCGGAGAGCACGGTGAACCAGTCGCGCCCCGGGTGCACCCGCAGCTCCTCCGGCACCGTACGGGTGATCCGCAGCTTGGCGACGGTCTGGTTGCTGTCCCGGGACAGCAACCAGGTGGTGACGCCGCGCTGCTCGTTGCAGTGCGGACGGATCACCACGTCGGCGTCGGCGTCGGACTCGACCAGCTGGTCGAGCGTGGTCCCGAGCACCCGGGCGATCGTCACCATCTGGTCCAGGGCGATCCGCCGGTGCCCGGTTTCGATCCGGCTGAGCGTGGAGGGGCTGATCAGGCAGCGGCGGGCCAGCTCGTCCAGCGACCAGCCGCGGGCGATCCGCAGGCCACGGATCCGCTGCCGGACCAGAGCCTCCAGATCATCGTCTTGCTTCATGCGCAAGATGCTATGCCAATAGAGCAACACCCGGCTACCGTTGCCGCCATGGCACACGACCACATGATCGAACTGCTCGACCTGGACGCCGAGGTCCTGCACGACCACCTCCACGACCTGATCAGCTGGGTCGGCCGCGAAGCCCCCGACCGGCCCCACATCGTCGACCTCGGCGCCGGCAGCGGCACCGGCTCCCTCGCCCTCGCCCGGCACCTGCCCGACGCCACCATCACCGCCGTCGACATCTCCCCGGAGATGCTCACCCACCTCCGCGACCGGGCCGACGCCGCCGGCCTGGGGGACCGGATCCGTATCCTCGAAGCCGACCTCGACCAACCCTGGCCCGACCTCGGACCCACCGACGTCATCTGGGCCGCCGCCTCGATGCACCACATGGCCGACCCCGCCACCGCCCTCGCCTCCGCGCACGCCGCGCTACGGCCCGGCGGACTCCTGGTCATCGCCGAACTGGACTCGTTCCCCCGTTTCCTCGCCGGCACCCCGGACGAGGACGTCGAGTTGCGCGGCCATACCGAAGCGGCGAACCGCCGCCACGAGGCCGGCCTGCACATGCACGAGAACTGGGGCGACCGGATGAAGCACACCGGCTTCACCTCGGTCACCGAACGACACGTCGACATCCACCTCCGACCGCCGCTGCCCGCCGCCGCCACCCGGTACGCCGAGGTCGCCCTCACCCGGATGCGGCACAGCCTCGCGGAGCGGCTCACCCCGGCCGACCTCACCGCCCTGGACACGGTCGTCAACGGCCTCGCCGACCGCGACGACCTCAGCGTCCGCACCGAACGCACCATCTGGCTGGCCCGCCGCTGACCGCTCGCCGGACCTCGGCCCGCCCCGGCCACCGAGGCCACCGCCCCTGCCAGCAAGCCCGACCGCCACGGCGACAGCGGCGGCAACCCCCACGCCCGTCCAGACCAGCGGGTCACGACGCCCCCAGGGCATCGCAACCTCGCGGGACCAGGAGATTCCCGCCCGCCGGGCAGCCAAGCGACGAGGCCGCCCGGGACGGTCACGCCCCACGCCTATTCACCGACGCATCACTGCCCGTTCCCGTCCAGGCAGAAGCAGGGCGAGCGGCAGGATGAGTACGGCCGACCCGACGGTCCACCAGAAGGCGCCGACAAACGACTCCGGGCGGACGCCAGCGGTCACGTCGCCGATGCCATGCTCGTCGAGCCGCTGCTGCAGAATCACCGCGATAACCGCGGTGCCGAAGGAGGCACCGAGACGCTGGAGGATGTTCATCGCACTGGTCCCATGGGCGATCGCGGAGTGTGGCAACTGCTGGTAGGCCGCCGCCATCACCGGAATCCCCACCGCGCCCAGGCCCACCCCGCGCAGCACCAGCGCGACGGCGAGGAGAACGTCGTCCGGCCCGGACGCCACCTGGGTGTACGCAAGTGTGCCGAGCGCGGTGACCAGCGCCCCCGCCAGCACCAGTGGCCTGGCGCCGATCCGGTCGGCCAGCGGACCGATGACAGCCAGAGCGAGGGCGGTGCCGACACCCTGGGGCGCGAGTACAAGACCTGTGGTGAAGGCGTCGAACCCGCGAACCTGCTGGTAGTAGAGGGGGAGCAGGAACAGGGGACCGTAGAGCGCCGCACCGGACAGGAACAGCAACGCCGCCGAGGCACTGAACGAGCGGTACCTGAACAGGCGTAGGTCGATAACCGGCGTCCGGGTCACACGAAGGGCATAGGTGGTAAACGCCGCGAGCAGGACGAAACCGATAACGACCGGTACGACCACACCGGCGGCGGTGAGGGCTGAACTCCCGCCCACCTGGGACAGGCCGTAGATCATCGCCGGCACGGCCGGCGCGAGCAGGGCGAGACCGAGCACGTCGAGTCGTTGGCGGCCGTGCCCGGGTGTGGTGGGGAGCGCCCGCCTGGCCAGCACGATGGCGAGCAGGCAGACGGGCACGTTGATCAGGAAGATCCAACGCCACGACACGACGTTGAGGACAACGCCACCGAGTACCGGCCCGACGATGGGGATCAGGTTTCCCGGTACGGCGACCAGAGCCATGACCCGGCCGAACCCGCGCCCGCCGGCGGCCTGCGCCAGGATGATCTGGGTCAGCGGCAGGATCATGCCGGCGCCGAGCCCCTGCACCACCCGAAAGGTGATCAAGCTGCCTGCCGACCAGGCGGCGCCGCAGAGCACCGAGCCGGCGAGAAAAACCGCCAGCACCCACAGCCAGGTCACCCTGGCGCCGAAGCGGTCGACACACCACCCGGTGAGCGGGATGACCAACGCCATCGCGAGTAGGTAAGCAGTGGAGACCCACTGCACCGTGGAGACGGGGACACCGAACGCCTCGCCGAGCTGATTCAGCGCGACGCTGATGATCGTGGTGTCGAGCAGCGCGGCCACCGCCCCGACAAGCACCACTCCGGCGATCTTGAGCAGTGCCGGATCCAGCCGTTCCGGTGGCGTGGACCCTCCGTCCGGTGGCTCGTGGCCGGCCTCCGCGTCGCCTGCCGCTCGCCGCCGCGGCTCCTGCTCCGTCACACCGTGCCCGCCCATGTACCGCTCACACCCCAATCCGTTGGTATGCCAACGGTAGCGCCCATTTGCTGGCATGCCAACATTCTGGTTACGCTGTGCCCATGACCGAGACAGACGACAGAGGCCGCGCCCCACACGCCGGGGTGAGCGTGTCCGAGGCGCCGCTGAGTTCGCTGCTACTCCAGGTCGTCCGGGCACACGCCACACTCGCGACCACGATGCTGCAACGCATCAACCTGGTCGCACCGCAGGAACTGGTACTGCTGTTCCTCCAGGAGAGGGGACGGACAGCGCAAACCGACATCGTCCACTTCCTCGGCCGCGACAGATCCACCGTCACCAACACCCTGCAGGCGATGGAACGCGCCGACCTGATCACACGCACCCAGTCCCGCACCGACCGACGAACAGCCGTCGTCGCCCTGACCAGCAAAGGACGACAACTCTGCCCACAGGTACGCGACATCTGGACCGAACTGGAACACCGCACCTTCGGCGGACTCGACAAACAGCAGCGCGACAACCTCGCCCAGGCGCTGGCCGACATCCGCCGCACCCTCTCGGCACCGCAGCCGACCCCCGAACCGACACACACCGGCGCCCCAGAAGGAAACCAGACGTGAACACCGAACAACACGGCAGCCAGCCACCCCTGCGCGTCGCGGCAATCATCGCCAGCACCCGCACCGGCCGGTTCGGTGAACACACCCCGGACGTCGCCGACACCCTACTGCGACACCGCACCTGGTGGGGCCAGGCACTACTCGCCGCCCGCACCGCCCAGCCGTACCCCGCCTGACCCACAACGTCCGAGGAGCACCCCCATGCCCATGGCGATCGCCTTCTCCGCCTACGGCGACCCCGAGGTACTACACCCGATCGACATCGAACCACCCACACCCGGCACCGGGCAGCTCCGCATCCGAGTGAAGGCCGCCGGCGTCAACCCCGTCGACGTCAAACTACGCCGGGGCGACTTTGCCGCCACCATGCCCGTCGACTTCCCACAACGCCTTGGCAACGAATACGCCGGCATCGTCGACCAGGTCGGCGACGGAGTAGCCGGACTCACCGTCGGCGACGAGGTACTCGGCTCGACAACGGCCCAAGGCTACGCCGAATACGTGCTGGTCGACGCCGCCGACACCGTCCACAAGCCCGCCAGCATGCCGTGGACGGTCGCCGCCGGCCTACCCGCGGTCGGCCAGACCGCCCACACCGCACTCCACCAACTCGGGGTCCGCCCGGGCGACACCGTACTCATCCACGCCGCCGCAGGTGGCGTCGGCACCGTGGCCACACAGCTCGCCCGCCTCAGCGGCGCCACCGTCATCGGCACCGCCAGCCACCACAACCACGACTACCTCCGCTCGCTCGGCGCGACACCAGTCACCTACGGCCCCGGGCTCGTCGACCGGATCCGACTACTCACCGCCGACGGCGTCGACGCCGTACTCGACGCCGTCGGCGGTGAGGCCATCGCCGCCTCCTTGGCCCTGGTACCGGACCGGCAACGCATCGGCACCCTCGTCGACGCCCAAGCAGTGAACGAACACGGCATCCTCCGCCTCGGCGGTCGATCCACCGCCGCGTTGCGCGAACTCGTCACCCTCTACGCGGAAGGGCGGCTACACATCCCGATCCACGCGACGTTCCCGCTCAGCCAGGCGGACAAGGCCCACCGCGCAGTACAAACAGGACACGCACGAGGCAAGGTCGTACTCACGGTGTCGTGACAGGGCAGTACGACGCCCCCAACCCGCCCAAGATCGCCGGTGGGGGACAGGGGACCGGAGACGCTGTCGATCTTCCTGCGGCTCCTGGAGAAGGTCATCACAGACTCTTCCTGGGCCGCGGAGGTCGACCGATCCGACGGGCGACCTGGAAACGCTCACCGAGGACTCCGAGAGCGACCCGACCTGGCTGAGGATCCAGGCCGCCACGAACAGGCATGAACAGGCTCGCCTGACCCCGGTGCGGGAGAAACGCGCCCCGGCACCGCGCCCGGCCCACAAACGGGTAGACCCGGGGGAGCGGCATCACCTACCGTGACCTGCACCCGAGGTGAGGACTCTCCCGCATGACACCGCCTGCTCTCTGAACCTGACACCTTTCCGCACACCGGTCGCCGGCATCGCCGTCGGCTCTGTTACCCGTGCCTTCCGTCAGATCTGCAGACAGAGAGATCATGTCTTCACGTCCTCATACCGCATTGCCCTGGGCGCCGCGGCACAGCCGCTCGCCCCTGCCCGTCCCGCCCTGCCATTCCGGCCGCTTCATGAGCGTCGACGGCAGACTCCGTCCCCGGTGGGACGGGTGCGGGGGAGTTCACCCACCGCACGCCACCAGAGGTGAGCACCGGATCGTCTTCGATGTCACCGACCGTTCACGGCCTCCCCGACCCCGGTTTCTCCATCAACCTCTGGTCGGTGTCACCCGCAAACCGTCCGTACGCCCCACCGTGATCGCCGGACCGGAACCCCACCGGCACCACCGGTCCACCTACGGCCCCGGACGGGTCCCGCGCAGCCGCAGACGCGCCGTCAATTCCCGTACCGTTCTTCCCCGACCCCCGTGGCGTCGACGCTAGGACCAGGGCCGCCCGGCCGGCGCATTGTTGCCCGGCCGCGTTCCCGGACGGTCGCCGCCACCTGGTGATGATCACCACGGCACCAGCACCGAGAACCCTACCCTCACGTCAGGGTAGGGTTCTCGGTGCTGCCAGGGACGTGGCGTCACGGGCCCCTCGACAGCGACAAGACCGGCCGGCAGTGAAGCCCGCCATGCGGTGATCGAGGTTCTGCCCACGTCCGGACGGAACCCCTCGATGGTCAGGTCGCGCGGCCCCGCTGACGGCGTGGCCTCCCTGGCGTGCCGCGGCGCGTGCGCTTGAGCGGAAATGAGATTTGATGTCTGAACAGGTGACAGCAGCGAAGCGCGCGTCCGGATGGTCACGGCCAGAGTGGCTACGGTCGCCACGGGTGCTACGGACCGAGGTCCTGGCCGGCCTGGTAGTCGCCCTCGCGCTGATCCCCGAGGCGATCTCGTTCTCCATCCTCGCCGGCGTCGACCCCCGGGTCGGCCTCTTCGCCTCGTTCACCATGGCCGTGACCATCGCCTTCACCGGTGGCCGCCCGGCGATGATCAGCGCCGCGACCGGCGCGGTCGCCCTGGTCGTCGCGCCCCTGGCCAAGGAACACGGCCTCGGGTACCTGGTCGCCGCGGTCGTGCTCGGCGGCGTCTTCCAGGTGGCACTCGCCCTGCTGGGAGTGGCGAAACTGATGCGGTTCATCCCACGTAGCGTCATGGTCGGCTTCGTCAACGCCCTCGCGATCCTGATCTTCACCGCCCAGTTGACGCACCTGATCGACGTCCCGTGGCTGGTCTACCCACTCGTGGCCGTCGCACTGGCAATCATCGTGTTCCTGCCGAAGGTCACCACGGCGGTGCCGGCGCCGCTGATCGCGATCGTCGCGCTCACCGCGTTCACCGTGATCACGCACGTCGCGGTGCCGACCGTCGGCGACGAGGGCACCCTGCCGGACAGCCTGCCCGTACCCGGGTTGCCCGACGTGCCGTTCACCTTCGACACACTCACCACCATCGCACCGTACGCCCTCGCGATCGCGCTGGTCGGGCTGCTGGAGTCGCTGATGACCGCCAAGCTCGTCGACGACATCACCGACACCCACTCCGACAAGACCCGCGAGTCCTGGGGCCAGGGCGTCGCGAACATCGTCACCGGCTTCTTCGGTGGCATGGGCGGCTGCGCCATGATCGGACAGACCATGATCAACGTAAAGGCGTCCGGCGCCCGCACCCGCCTCTCGACCTTCCTCGCCGGAGTGTTCCTGCTCATCCTCGTGGTCGCGCTCGGCGACGTCGTCGCCCTGATCCCGATGGCGGCCCTCGTGGCCGTGATGATCATCGTGTCGGTGAGCACGTTCGACTGGCACAGCATCGCCCCGGCCACCCTCAGACGCATGCCCGCCGGCGAGATCACCGTCATGGTCGTCACCGTCGCAGCCACCCTGGCCACCCACAACCTGGCCGTCGGCGTCGTACTCGGCGTACTCGCCGCGATGGTGATCTTCGCCCGCCGGGTCGCACACTTCGCCCAGGTCACCAGCGTGCTCGACCCCGACGGCAGCACCCGCGTCTACCACGTACACGGCGAACTGTTCTTCGCCTCCAGCAACGACCTGGTCTACCAGTTCGACTACACCGGCGACCCCGACCACGTGATCATCGACATGAGCGCCGCGCACATCTGGGACGCGTCCTCCGTCGCCGCTCTCGACGCGATCAACACAAAGTACGAATCCCGCGGCAAACGCGTCGAGATCACCGGCCTGAACGAGGCCAGCGCCCGCTTCCACAGCAACCTCGCCGGCAAGCTCGGCGCCGGACACTGATGGACACCGGGCACACTGACCCGATGACCGCAGGGCGCATGCAGATCGGCGAAGCCGCAGACCGTGTCGGACTCAGCATCCGCACCATCCGCCACTACGAGGAAGCCGGCCTCGTCGTACCGTCCGCACGCAGCGAGGGCGGGTTCCGGCTCTATACCGAACCCGACCTCGACCGGCTCCGGGTCATCAAACGCATGAAACCCCTCGGCTTCACCCTGGAGGAGATGCGCGACCTCCTCGAGATCCTCGACGCGCTCTCCGTCTCGGACGGCAGCGAGCGGGCAGCGCTGCAGGACCGTCTCGCCACATTCCACACCGCCGCCGTCAACCGCGTCACCACCTTGCGCGAACAACTCACGATGGCCGAACAGTTCGCCCAGCAGATGCAGGAACAGATCGACCAGCACCGGTAGGCCGTCGCCCAGCCGGGGCCCTCGCTCACCGACCCAGGCAGGCGAGCCTGCTCCAGTCAGAACCTCTCGTCCCCGACATGTCGTGCGACAGGACCGACCCGAACGATCCGACGTCGGGCGAGGGGAGAGGCGGACAGGTCCTCACCTGGCGCCTGACCAGAAGAAACCGACCCGATCGCCACGGTCATCCCCGGCCGCCGACCGTCCACAGAGACTCAGACCCCCATCAAGCCTGAACTCGCGCACCTTCCACCGAACACACCACGCCCCACCTCCGCGACCCACTCGGCCGACCGATCGAGGCAGTCGCATACTTGATCGGATCGGCTACTCTCGCTGCGTATCGGTGCAGTGCGAGTGTCGCGCGCTCTTCCGGACGACCGAGGACGATCTTCGCCGGCGGGCGTCGCCGACCGGCTCGAACTCGAGTCGGCTCCGAAGCCTGGGGGAGGCCTACATGTCCGGCGACATCATCTACGACACGAACTTCTACTCCACCCTCGAAGCCGAGGTGAACGCCTTCCGCAAGGCCCTGACGAAACGTTGGCGCAAAGAGGTCGCAACAGCTATCCGCCGGAACGACACATTCAAGACGGCGTTCCGCCGCTACCACGCTCCCTACGGGGAAGACATCTGGGACTACTGGGACCCGATCAACCAGGTCCACCTCATCTGGGGCTCATGTGAAGTCATCACCTGGGCAGAGGGGGACCAGGAAGGCGAGGTGCCCTCCTGCCCGGGGCGCACCTTCAGCCCGGAGATGGGCTACCCACCGCCCACCACGTACGATCGCAGCGGCAACGAGGTGCCCACGCCGAACGAGATCTACTGCGGCATGAACTCGGTCATGCAGAGCGTCGAGTACTGGGCCTACGGCGAAGGCAGCGCCGTCCTCAACAAGCTGCCCAAGTTCGACGCGCATGACCAGCGCGCGATCGAGGATGCGCAGCAGGCGATCCTCACGATCGGCGGTGCCCTGGGCCTGCGGGCCGCCCCCAAGTCCCATGCCACTTTCAGCCCGTCGAGCAACGCCGACCTGACGAACAAGGTCGACAAGCTCATCGGCGCGAACGGCCAGAATGCGGGCTGGTACACCGCTTGGACCGGGCTGGCCGCCGACACCCTCAAAGACGGCTTCTTCGCCTCGATCGAACCGACCCTCAACAACCAGGCCAAGATCGCCGGGGGCATCCACAACCTCTACAGCGCCCGAGGCACCATCATCCAGGAAATGCGCTCCGGCTCACTGAGAATCCTCGGCGACGCCAGCAAGGCACTCGACGAAACCCACCAGGTCACCACCGATCTCAACCCGGTATGGCAGACCTTCCAGGGCATGGGCACGGCCCTCACCATCAGCGGCGGCTGGTTCCCAATCGTGGGGGCCGTCGGCGCGAGTGTCATCCTCACCGGCATCGTCGGACAGAATTTCGCACCGGAAACCAAACACACCGAGTACGCACACGAGCTCGAGGCGGTGATGACCGCCCTCTGGGACAACCTCGACGAGCAGTCCAACGACCTCTTCTCTCGAGAGAACGACTACAACAACGGCATCCACAGCCTCCGTGACGCCATCTTCGGGATCGACAGCTTCAACCTGGAGCTGTACGACCTGACCGAGAACACCGCCACCGGCAACGGCAGCCAGGAGGGATTCCACGTCGACATCCCGACCGTCCTGGAACTCGCCGACACCTGCTTCGAATGCGCCGAGATCTACGAGGACCAGCTCATCCCGAAGATCGGCGACGTCCAAGCGGCCGACGCGTCATTGGCCACCGAGGACGGTTCCGAAGGCTACGCCGACCCGAAGGTCAAGGCCTTGGTCGTGGAGTACCAAGGGTATTTGAGGACCGCCTGCGGACGCCTCTATGCTGCGGGCGAGCAGATCAAGGCGGCGGCCCAGTCCTACGCGTCGACGGACGCGGAGCGCCAGGCCGCCTACAACTCCATCATGCGGGACTGGGACGAGGGTCCCGCTCCGGACCACGCCGACGACTGGGCGGAGGACACCGACCGCAGCGGCTGGGAGGTGCACATCCCGGGTGCGCCCCCCTTTGTCACCGACACCACCCCGGGTGGCGACGACACAGGCGGGCC
Organism: Plantactinospora sp. B5E13; assembly: GCF_039871775.1. Taxonomy (NCBI): domain Bacteria; kingdom Bacillati; phylum Actinomycetota; class Actinomycetes; order Micromonosporales; family Micromonosporaceae; genus Plantactinospora; species Plantactinospora sp. B5E13. Next base: position 8,426 of record NZ_JBDPLT010000041.1, on the reverse strand, counting down.
GGAGTACGAGACGGAGGCGACCAGGTGATGAGACGAGTTGTGGCCGGCGTCGTCGTCGTGCTTCTGCTGGCGGGCTGCGACTCGCCAGCAGACCCCAGCAATGGCGGGTCAGCGCCCCCATCCGCGCCGGAGTCCAGTGCCCAGGCCGGGGAAGCCGACTACGGCGCGGTCTGCGACGCGCTGGAAGATGCGGTGAAGCTGCCAGCCGACGGGACCATCCAATACACCGCCAAGTTCAACAAACCGACAGGATGGGCGACCAACGCACCACTCTGCGATATCGAGCCGGTCGGCGAATACTACGACGTAGCCGCCAAGGCCCCTGCCTTCGGCCGAGCCGAGTTCAATTACGGCATTCTCACCGAGACGCAGCTCCAGCAGGTGCGGTACCCGGAGTACACCCCCGAGACGGTGCAGAAGCTTCTCACCCTCGATCAGGCGGATCCGCTGACCGACGAGTTACCGTGCGCGAGCAAGCCCTGCAAGGACGGTATTCACGGCTACCAGTACAACTTCCGCTTCGAGGCCATGATGGACGACATCGCGGTGATCGCGCAGTTCGACTACATCACCACCGACGTGAGTGGCGACAAGCAAACGCAATACCGCACCCAGGCGATCGAGGCGTTCACTGCGTCGATGGATGCCATCGCCGCCGAACTCTAGCCTCGGCCTTCGTCAACGGCTGTCCAGGGTGTGGGCGGATCTCGACCAGGCCCTGGCCCAGATCCCCGGATGAGCAGCAACACCTACGTCCTGCTCGGCGAGGCGACGCGGCGGGGTGATCACGACCTGGCGTTAGGTCGATAATGAACATTATGTCAACCTCGACGTGGTGAAGCCGTACCGGGAGCCCCTGCCGGTGGATATGGTCGGCGGATGCCCGATGCGATCTTCGCCCACCCTCGCCTCGCACGTGTCTACGACGCCTTCGACGGAGACCGCGACGACCTGGCCGCCTACCTCGCGATCGCCGGCGAGTTGACCGCGGGCCTCGTGCTCGACGTCGGCTGCGGGACAGGATCCCTGGCGGTCCTGCTCGCCGGACGCGGCCACGACGTCGTGGGCGTCGACCCGGCCGAAGCATCACTCGAGGTCGCGAAGCAGAAGGATCCAGCGGGACGGATCCGCTGGATCCACGGCGACGCCACGACACTGCCGGCACTCGATGCCGACCTGGCGACGATGACCGGGAACGTGGCCCAGGTCTTCCTTACCGACAACGACTGGACTCAGGCCCTCCACGGCGTCCACGACGCCCTTCGCCCGAACGGCCACCTCGTCTTCGAATCCCGACGTCCGGAGCATCGGGACTGGGAGCAGTGGGCGGCGGACGTCGACCCGGTCACTCGCGACATCCCCGGCATCGGGCCGGTGGAACGGCGCCTCGAGGTCACCGACGTCAGCCTCCCGTTCGTCTCGTTCCGCTACACCTACCGGTTCCTGACCGACGGCGCGGTCGTCACCTCGGACTCGACCCTCCGGTTCCGCGGCCGCGACGAGGTCGAATCGAGCCTGGCTGCCAACGGCTACCGGGTCCTCGACGTACGGGAGGCACCCGACCGCCCGGGTCGAGAGTTCGTGTTCATCACCGAACGCTCCACCTGAAACGGCGCCAGACGCGATGCCGGATCCAGCCGGCCCGCGACCGGGGTGGCACCCTCCCGGGAGGAACAGCGCGCACCGGATGGCCTTCGCACGATCGAGGATCAGCTCACCGCCCGTCCAGGTAGGTGCTGCCCAGTCCGGGTTTGCGCCAGGACGGGGCTTCTGTCGATGTCGTCTGCACCTCCGGCGGCCGCCCGTTGCGGCCGAACAGTAGCTCCCACCAGCGCCGCCCCTCGGCGATGAACCGGGCGAGAGGTTCCACCGTGCCGTCGGCGTAGGCGACCTCGAGGTCGTCGAAGTCGACGGTGCCCTCGATGCAGTAGCGCGCGCCGTCACCGGGCCTCCAGCACTCGGTGAACCAGAACAGCGAGTGCGGCGCGTGACCCGATCGAACGTCGACGGTGAGGCTCGGCTCGTGCGGCCAGTCGTCGGTACGCGAGGGGCGGTCGAGGAACTCCCAGCCGTACATCGACTCCCAACCGCCGAGCGACGCGAAGAACGACTCGACATCGTTCAGACTGCTCATCGGGATGGCCGGGCCGTACCCGTCCTGCCGCTCTTCACGCAGAAGCACCCGGATCCGCGTCACCCGCCGCAGGCGGAGCAACCTGCGTGGATCGTGGTCCCTGGCCGCCTCCTCGGGCTGTGCCCGGACATGCAGCAGCAGTTCGCACACCGAGTCGGACGAGGTCGGACGCAGCCCTACCACCTCAGCCTCGTTCAGCGCGTACTCCAGTCCCGTTCGAGTCAGCTCATCCCAGGTCACGCCGACATCATCTCGCTCCTGATCCCGCTTGCGGCAGTCGAGCACGGGTGCGGCGGCTCCCCCGCGTGAGGGTGCCAGTCGGCTGGGTCGGTTCTGGCCCTGGCCGGGGCACGACAACCGGACAATAAGGATCTTGGTACTGGCCCTGATCCGCAAATCATGCATAATATTCGTTATGCATGACAAAAAGGACTTCTTGCTACTCCCCCTCGTTGAGGAGTTCCTGACCTCCCGGGCCACCCGCAAGCCCTCCCCGCACACCCTGGCCGCGTACCGGCGGGATCTGCTGGCCATCGCGCGACTGGTCGCCGAGGACCCCACCACTCCCCTCCCCCTGGCCACCCTGCCCCTCGACGCGCTGACGCCCCGTTCCCTGCGGTCGGCCTTCGCCCGGTTCGCGGCCGGCCGGGCCGCCGCCTCCGTACACCGGGCCTGGTCCACCTGGAACGGTTTCTTCGGGTTCCTGGTCGCCGACGGCGTCGTACCGGGTAATCCGATGCCCGCGGTCGACAAGCCGGTCGTCCCTCCCCCGCCGCCGAAGCCACTGCGCGGCGAGCGCACCCCGGAGGATCTGCTCGACGCGCTGGTCCGGCCGGACGGACGGCAGCGTGATCCGTGGCCGGAGCGGGATCTGGCGGTGGTGGCGTTGGCGCTCTGCGCCGGACTGCGGCTGGCGGAGATGTTGGCGTTGCGGGTGGGTTCGTTGGCCGGGCGGGCCGGTGAGCGGCGGGTGGACGTGGCAGGTAAGGGTGGTCGGGCCCGGACGATTCCGATCGAGCCGGAGCTCGACGCGGTGTTGGCGTCCTATCTGGACAGCCGGTGTCGACGGTTCGGGTCGCGTACGGTGCGTCCGGACTCGGTGCTGCTGGTGGACCGGTACGGGGATCCGTTGCGGCGTGGTGGTCTGCAGTATCTGGTGCGGTCGTGTTACCGGCGGGCGGGCATCCTGGACCGGGTGCCGCGGGGTGCACAGTTGCACGCGTTGCGGCACACGTTCGCGACCCGGTTGGCCGAGGACGGGGCGAGCGCGTCGGAGATCATGCGGTTGTTGGGGCACGCGAGTCTGGCGACGAGCCAGAACTACATCGAGGTGACGGCGGCGCAGCAGCGGGCGGCGGTGCGGGCGAACCGCACCAACCGGGCGTTGGGCCGGTTGGTGGCGGCGGGCGGGGACTGACGGCCCGGTGTGGGTGTCAGTTGGTCCGGGAGATGGCGATGACGAGGGTGCGCCGGTCGGCGGTGATGACGCCGACCAGGTCGCCGTTGACCGCGACCCGGCGCCGACGTCGACGGGGGGCGGTACGGGTGGGCTGGTTCATGGTCACCTCCGCCGGGGACGGCGTCGGGGGTGCGTCGTGCCGCGTGCGGGATGGTAGCCAGTGCCCTGGTGCCGCCGGGGCGCCCCACCCCGACAAACTGGGCGAGCGGGATCTGGCGTGGCAGACGCTGACCCTCCACTTGAGATTCGCTGTCGTTGATGCTGCCGTGTCGGGTCACATGTCGTGCGCCGGCCGTGAAATCGGAGGCAGCGCCGCACGAGTTCCCCTAGCCTCGCGGGGAGAGCTTTCGCCCGTACGACACGAAGAGGAGATTGATTATGAGGACGTCCGGTGGTTGTCCCGGTCCCTTGTCTGTCTCCACCGCCGGAGAGGCACTTCGTGTTACGTCTGTTCGAAAACCCTGTTGACCCCTTCCCCACCGGCACCAACTCCACTCCGGCGGCCAGTGTCCGGAAGTTCCTCCTGCGGGAGTTCCGGCCGCTACGGCCGGTCGTAGCGGCTGCCGTCGCCACCACGATCCTGTGCGCCGCGATCGAGGTGTGGCTCATCGGGTACGCGGGCCGCCTGGTCGACACGCTCGCCGCCACAAGCCCGGACACTTTCTGGGCCGGCCATGGCGCCGAGCTGCTCACGGTGGCCGTGTTTGTGCTGCTGGTCAGACCGCTGGTGAACCTGGCCAGCGAGGCGCTGGACGACATCGCGTTCCGGGCCAACGCCCGCCCGCTCGCCCGCTGGCGGGCACACCGGCACGTGTCCCGGCAGTCCGTCGGTTGGTTCCGCGACGACCTTGCCGGACGCATCGCCACCTGGGTCCGCGACGGTGGCGATGCTGCCAGCACCGCCGCGTATGCGGTGATTCACACGTTGGTGTTCGTGATCGCCTACATTGCCGGCTCGGTGTGGTTGATGTCCACGATCGACGTGCGTCTGCTGCTGCCGCTCGGCACCTGGATCCTGGCGTACGCGCTGCTCATGCGGTGGGCGGTGCCGCGCTACCGGCGCGCGTCGGAACGCCTGCAGGACGCGGAGTCCGCGCTGACCGGCCTGCTTGTCGACTCGTACGCGAACGTCGACACGCTCGCGCTGCTCGGCGGTCAGGAGACCCGCACCGCGCATGACGTCGGGGTGTTTGCGCGGGCCAGACGGGCACACCTGGACCTGCAGCGGGTCGAGGTGACGATCAACAGCGCCATGATGGCGTTCGGCAGCGCGCTGCTTGTCGGACTCGTCGGATACGGGGTCGCCCTCTGGCGTGCCGAGGTCGCGCCGATAGGTCTGGTCGCGGCCGCGTTGGCGCTCAGTTTCCGGATCACCGCGATGGCGGAGTGGCTGCTGGACGCCGTGTCGTCGCTGTTCGGGTCCGTCGGCGCGCTCCGGAGGGCCCTGCGGACCGTCGCGCAACCGCTCGCGGTCGCTGACAAACCGGGGGCAGCCCGGCTGCGGGTACGCGGCGGAGCCATCAGCTTTTCACAGGTCAGCCATCATTATGGCCGCGGTGTTGGCGGGCTCGACCGGCTGAACCTCGACGTCGCGGCCGGTGAGCGGGTCGGCCTCGTCGGCCGGTCTGGGGCGGGTAAGTCCACGTTGGTTGGCCTACTCCTGCGGTTTCACGACGCGGAGTCCGGCACGATCATGATCGACGGCACCGACATCAGGGACGTGACGCAGGAGAGCCTGCGCGGCCAGATCGCCATGGTTACCCAGGACGCGACGCTGCTGCACCGCTCGATTCGCGAGAACATCGCTGGTCCCGGTTCAGCCGACGACGCACAGATCGAGGTGGCGCTGCGCCGGGCATCCGCCGACGGATTCGTTGCCGTGCTGAGGGACGCGGATGACCGGACCGGCCTGGACGCACATGTCGGGGAGCGCGGTGTGCACCTGTCGGGCGGCCAGCGGCAGCGGATCGCGTTGGCCCGGGCGTTCTACCGCAGCGCGCCGATCCTGGTCCTGGACGAGGCGACGTCCGCGCTCGATTCCGAGGCGGAGACCGCCATCCACGACACGCTCGGCGAGGTGATGACCAGCCGTACCGTGATCGCTATCGCGCACCGGCTGTCTACCATCGCCCGCATGGACCGGATCGTGGTCCTCGACAGTGGCCGGATCGCGGAGCAGGGCACCCATGCCGAACTGCTGGAACGAGGCGGGATCTACGCGGACCTGTGGTCGCGGCAGTCTGGTGGTTTCCTCGGTACGGCCGTTGATCAGGATGGGGGGCAGGTCCACGTTGTGGCGGATGCCCCTGGTGCTGTTGACCCAGGCACCCGCTGAGGGCGCTGACCGCTGCGCCGATTGCGGCTGACCGAACGGATCGTGTACCGGAATGGCCGCCGACGGCTTGGGCGTCCCGGTACACGCTGGGGAGCGCTGCCGCAGAAGGCTAGCCGTTCGGGGGGTCCCGGGCCTCTCAGGGTTGTGTGGCCGGGGCTTCGGCGCGGTAGAAGGCGAGGCCGCCGAACCATTGCCTGCTGCGACCGTTCTCGGTGGCGTGGGTCAGGCCGGCGTCGGCCAGCGTGGCGGGTACCTGTTCGGGGAGGATGTCGAAGCGCGGGTGGCGGTGGGGCCGGTTCGCGTTCCGTCCGCTGGGTGTGCCGTCGATGTCCACCACGTGCAGTTGACCGCCGGGACGCAGTACCCGGCTGACTTCGTGCAGGGCCCGGGCCCGTTCGGTCTCGGCGAGGTGGTGCAGCATGAACGCGGACAGTACCCGGTCGACGGTGCTGTCGGGCAGGGGTAGTTCGCTGGCGAAGGCGCGTTCGTACCGGATCGGCAGGCCGGCCCGGGTCGCTTTGCGGCGGGCGCGGCGCAGTGCCGCCGGGTCCGGGTCGATGCCCAGCGCGTCGATGTCGGGGTGGCGGCGTCCGAGGGCCTGTAGCAGGTTGCCGGTGCCGCAGCCGATTTCGAGGGTGCGCTGGCCTGGTCGGAGGTCCGCCCGGTCGAGGAGTTGCCGGTGGACGCGTCCGACGCGGGCGAGCCGGGAGAACGGGTCGTAGAGGGGCAGCAGCCAGTGTTTGCCCATGCCGGGTATGTAGTGCTGTTCGGGGCTGTCGATTCGTCTGGTCATGTCACGCTCCGAGATCGGATGAAATTGGGTCGTACTCTGAGCCTCGTGGACGTCGAGGGGCTGGACAATGGCGGATCTGTGGGTGGGATGAGACGAAGTTTGGTGCCGGTGTCCCGTTCGGTCGGGGTGACCGGGCGGGGTGTGCCGGTCGTCGGCTTCGGCCATGTGCCCGGGATCGTCCCGGTCGCGGTGGCCCGGGTTCCCGAGGACGCGCCGGTGGTGGGTCCTGCCGCTGGTGGTGCGCACGCGCATGACTTCCTGGTGCTTTTCTACGCGCGGCACGCTGCCGGGAGGGTGTTGATCGACCGGCGGACGTGGACGGTGAGCGACGGGGATCTGTTCGTCGTCGCGCCGGGGCAGGTCGTCTCGTTCGGTGATTCGCATGGGGAGGTCGTCGCGGACGGTTGGGTGGTGTGGTTTCCGGTCGACGTCGTGCGGCCGGGGATGTCGGGGCCGTACTCGTCGTGGCGGACGCACCCGTTGTTGTTTCCGTTCGCCCGGGGTACCGACCGGGCGCAGCGGTTGCGCATCCCGCTGGCGGACCGGCCGGGCTGGGATGAGCGGTTCGCCGTGCTCGACGCCGAGTTGCGGGCCCGTCGCGACGGCCACCGGGAGGCCGCCCTCGCGCACCTGACCCTGTTGCTCGTGGCCGCCGCGCGGTTGTCGGCCGGCGTCGCCGACCAGTTCCGGTCGGCGGACGAGCCGCTGCTCGCGGCCGTTTTCGACACCATCGAGCGGCGCTACCGCGAACCGATCTCGCTGGCTGACGTGGCCGCCGAACTCGCGCTGACCGCCGGTCACCTGACCACGGTGGTACGCCGGAAGACCGGCCGGACGGTGCAGCAGTGGATCGCGCAGCGCCGGATGCGGCAGGCGCGCCTGCTGCTCACGGAGACCGGGCTGACCGTGGCGGCGGTCAGTCGCCGGGTCGGTTATCCCGATGTCAGCTACTTCATCAGACGCTTCCGGGCGGAACACGGGGTGACTCCGGCCCGGTGGCGTGACGCTGTCCCTCCCGCGTGCTGAGCCTCTGGTGTCAGGCGAGGTCGACGACGAGGGGGCGGTGGTCGGAGATGGTGGCGGCGGGGGTGGTGATGGCGGTGACGGCGGGCAGGGGGTGGCTGTCGCGGGGGTCGGCGAGGATGTGGTCGAGTTGGACGCGGGGTTGGGTGGCGGGGTAGGTGGGGCGGTGGGCGAGGGATCGCCAGCCGGAGACGAGGGTGGCGAGGCTGGCGGGGAGGTTGAGGTCGCCGAGGAGGATGCGGGGTGGGGGCAGGGTGCGTAGGGCGCGGACGACCTGGCGGAGTTGTCGGATGTTCCAGCCGGGTACGAAGGAGAGGTGGGTGGCGGCGGCGGTGACGGGTCCGGGGGGGGTGGCGAGTTCGGCGGCGAGGACGACGCGGGGTTCGTCGCGGAGCAGGACGATGCCGCCGCCGGGGCCGGGGACGTTGACGGGTGAGCGTACGGGTAGGGCGGTGAGTCGGATGACCTGCCAGGACCGGACGGGGTAGCGGCTGATGAGGCCGACGCCGTAGAGGGGTTCGCCGTGTCCGTCGTCGTCGTGGGGGTGGGGGCGGAACTGTTCGCCGGGGGTGCCGACGTCGGCGGCGGCGACTCGGTGGGCGGGGGCGTCGTGGGCGTGGGCGGCGAGGGCGGGGAGGTCGAGGTGGTTGCTGCGGGCCTGGTCGCGGTCGACTTCCTGCAG